>JAQGOX010000339.1 GCA_028293365.1 Verrucomicrobiales bacterium
TAGTCATCCACCCGCGAATCGCCATGCGTCACAATGTTGGTGGGTTTTTTGCGAGCAAGCGGAGGCGCGAGTGTCGCAGAGCGAATGGGCAAGACTGGAATGGACATGAGTATCAGGATGGCGCTTACGAAGCGTCTAAAACACATGCGTTACCTTGTTTTGGAATATCTCTAAAGTCGAGAATGGAGATATTGGTTTATCTGTTTATCTTTTGGCCTGAGAGTTCCTGTGGTATGCTCAAGAATACAAGCCTATGAAATCTACCGTCTTCTTTGCGGTGACGACAGTTGTTCTGGCAGCATTATGCGTTGTGCTTTGGACCAAAGGCCAGTTTGTCCAGAAGCAAACGATAGAACAACAGCCCAGAATGCCTTCTTCGACTGAGCAACAGACTGAAGGAGAATCGAAAGTTGTGCGGCTGACTGAGGAGAACCGCCGGCTCCGGCAGCAACTCGGCGACATACAAATGGATCTTATGAATACCCAGGCAGGATCCAATCGGATGGTGCTCGCGCAGCAGGCTGCGAAAACCAAAGGTGTGGCTAAATCCGGGGGCAAAGGAATGACCGGTATGCTGAAAGAAATGATGGATGACCCCGAAATGCGCAAAGGGCTCATGCAGCAGCAAAAGATGGCCATGGATATGGTTTACGGCCCGATGATCAAGGAACTCGGATTGAGCGCGGAAGAGGCAGATAAATTCAAGGAATTGTTGGTCAACAAACAAATGGATGTGATGTCGATGGCTGGCGACGGGAAGGGAGGGGCTGTATCTCTGGAAAATCAGAAGAAAATTGCTGATCAGCAAAAAGAGGCCGATGCAAAGATCAAAGAGCTCCTCGGCGACAAACGTTTCGCGCAATATCAGGATTACAACGAAACGATCGGTGAACGAATGGCCATCAACCAATTCGCGACTCAGACTTCGACTATTACGGCGGACCAAAAAGATCAATTGCTCGCTATCATTAAAGAGGAGAAAAAGAGGCCTTCGGCACCAGGCGCGACCCCCATTGATCCTACAGTTCAGGGAGTGACCGCTATGCAATCCGATGAGGCCATGGAAAAACTGTTACAGCAGCAAAGTGAATTAAACTCCCGCGTTCTCGAACGATCTCGAGGGGTTCTCTCGGAGGAGCAATTCGATCAATTGGCGTCGTTTCAAACCGGCCAGATCAATATGCAGCGAGTAGGCATGCAAATGGCTCGCAAGATGATGGGTGGAGACGATGTGGCGGCGCCACCAGCGTCCACCGCTCCGCAGCCTTAATCGGCCCCGGGGACACTGGCCGGGCGCGACAAGCGATTCTTGGTCGATGTAGCCAGGTCGGGCTAGTTGTTGGGGTTCATTTCGCGCTGTGATATCAGGCCGACTCTTTTGATTCCAGCAGGCATTGATGCTGCGGGTCTTCGCGTTCAATCTGAATTGTGGGGTGTTCGATTCCAAACTTTTCGTGGAGATCCGCACACAACGTCATTAAAAACTTATTGTCAACTTCGGCTGGCTGCATCACTAGGTGCACGGTTAAGGCGATCTGCGTGGTGCTCATCGCCCAGATGTGCAGGTCGTGTATGTTTTGGACGGATGGCAGCGCTCGCAAATAGGTTTCGACCTTCGCGCACTCAACTGATTGTGGAACCGCGTGGAGAGAAAGATTTATAGAATCTTTAAACAAGCCCCAGGTCCCGTAAATAATCGTCCCCACGATGATCAAGCTCATCACCGGATCGATCCAAAGTTTGTTCGACCATAATATTGCCACCCCAGCCAGCACCACGCCAACAGACATTGCAGCGTCCGCGACGAGATGCATGAATGCGGCCCGCACATTCAGGTCTCCTTTCCGTCCCGAGAAAAATAACATGGCGCTGACCCCGTTTACGATGATCCCCAGGCTGGCGAGCCAAATGACAATTTTCCCTTCGACAGGGGTCGGATGCTCCAGTCGAACGATCGCTTCCCAGGCTACGGCACCCATTGAAACGAGCAAAATGACCGCGTTTGCAAGGGCGGCCAGGATCGAAGCGCTCCGCAATCCGTAAGTCCGATTCTTCGTCGGTATGCTTTTAGCGAGATGACTGGCCCACCAGGCGAGTATTAATCCGAGCACATCGGCAAAGTTGTGCCCCGCGTCGGCCACAAGGGCGAGGGAATGAGCAATTGTTCCAAAAATGACCTGAGCGACGACGAGTGCCAGATTTAGCGTTACGCCAACCGCAAATGCGGTTTTGAATTCTTTGGGGGCATGGCTGTGACCTGCTCCATGCGAATGAGAATGATGATCGTGATCGTGATCGTGATCGTGATCGTGATCGTGATCGTGATCGTGATCGTGATCGTGAGAATGGCTGGCGCTCATACCAGGGTTCAGATACATCCGCGCGGAGGGTAATGCAATCGTTTAGGCACTTCTCTGCTTTCGATACTCAGAAGGGCGCCAGCCGATCCATTTTTTGAAGGTCGTGGAGAAAACAAACGGGTTTTCGTAGCCGACGGCATCCGCGATTCCCTCTATTTTTTCGGAAGTACTCTCGAGCAGTTGCGCGGCCTTTTGCATGCGCAGGTAAGTCACATGATGCATCGGACTGCGACCCAACTGTTTCTGGCAGAGGCGCCGCAAATGTTCAGAACTGTAATGGCAAAGGCTCGCCAGTCGGTCGAGGGTCCAGGTGTCTCCCGGATTTTTTTCAATCATGGCCCACAAATGCGAGAGGCGGTCGTCCTGATGCCATGGTTGGGCGAAGCGGAGGACATATAGGTGGACTAAATCGAGCCAATGCCGAAGCAGTGCGGGATCGGCGCTCCCGGCGGATTCGTGGGAAAGGCCGTCAATGGCGGATTTGAGGGCCAGTGCGTCGAATTTGGCCATCACAGGCGAGGCGGACGTGATAAAGGGCTTTTGTCCTGCCGGTTGTTCGTACTTAACCCAACAAAAACCCCAACGATGTCCTGGCATGGCGTGAAAGGCATGGAGCACATGAGGAGGCGCAAGGCAGGCCATTCCCTCCCGGCAAGTTTGCCATCGTCCATCCAGCAGGATTTGTCCTTGCCCTGAGAAACACGCAAGCATGTAAGTGCCATTGAGGTGTGTGCGCACCATTGAGTATGGTGTCGCCGCGTCCGCGACACCCAGATGTGCGATTTGGCGCTGCTGCAGAACGGGGCAGTGCTCCGCGCGAACTGTTTTTTCGCGGGTGTATTCTCCTACGAGGTGTGTTTCAGATAGGTTCTGGTGCGTTTTTCGCATGGTGAACGCCGATGACCATAGATAATGTACCCTACACAGCAACAATTTTTATCGCCACAATCGAACTTATCTTCTGGAACCGGAGCAAAATGACCGAATGTGGATTCGGCGAAGGATTTGTTGTAATGTAAAAGTGTATGAATCAGAATTTCGAACCTTCGAGCCGCCGACGACAAAGCGGTTTCACGCTGATTGAATTGTTGGTAGTGATTGCGATTATCGCGATATTGGCTGGGATGCTGCTTCCGGCCCTTTCCAAGGCTAAATCCAAAGCGAAGCAAACAAGCTGCATCAATAATCTGCGGCAGATCGGACTAGCTACTACCATGTACATTGCCGACAATAAAGTCTTTCCTGGTTCTTTGTCCGTAAGTCCTCCGTATTATGTTTGGCCCGTCCGCTTATTGAATCAGATGGGTAATAATCGCCAGGCCTTTCGTTGCCCCGCCGCTATTGCGAGCAGCGCTTGGGACACCAACGTGAACGAGACTCTTGGCGCCAATGATCTAACGGGTAAACGGGATCCGTTCGGCATCACTCCTGATACGCGATTTTCTCTCGCTTATAATGATTGGGGTTTGAATTTACAGAATCCGAAGCAATTGGGGCTCGGAGGCGATGTTAACGGCGGCTTTTACCATGGGGTTGTGACTGAGTCTGACGTTGTCAGTCCCAGTGAAATGATCATGCTGGGTGATGCTAAGGCGATTAAAGGTCGCCCAACAGGGGCATTTGAAGCGAGTCTGGACCCTACGCAAGATCCTCAATGGCCTGCAAACCGCCACAGTCGGCACACAAACCTCATGTTTTGTGACGGGCACGCGGAATCTCCACTACGTCAGATGGTGATTGATCCTAAAAACGCAAATTGGCGTCACCGGTGGAACAACGACAACCAGCCGCATAACGAAGTGAACTGGGCTGTTTCGCCTGCGTTGGAGAAACAACTCGATCCTGCGTATTAACGCTGGGACTCACTTGTATCGATTCGCTTTGCCGACGGCGGACGTCTGGATTAGTCTAAATCGTGATTTGCGACGCGGCTCCCGAAATATTGTTTGAAAAAATCTGGGCTGGAAACCGGATAAATTCCAGTGACGCACTTCAACTGCATCGATTGCCTTTAGAAGAACTTGGCGCCTTAGCCGACCACAGGCGAAATCTTGCGCGTGCCAGTGCCCACAATGGCAAAGGCAACGAGATTGTCACCTACATCGTGGATCGGAACGTCAATTACACAAACGTTTGCAACGTTTATTGCAAATTTTGCGCTTTTTACCGCACCGAGGATGACACGGATGCCTACGTCATTACTCATGACGAAATGGACCGGAAGATTGAGGAGACAGTTGCGCTCGGTGGAAACCAGATACTGATGCAAGGAGGGCATCATCCCAAGCTGACGTTTGATTGGTATATCGACTTGCTGCAGCACATCAAAAGCCGTTTTCCGCAGGTCAATATTCACGGATTCAGTCCCAGCGAATTCATCCATTTTCGTGACGTTTTTAAGCTGCCTTTAGAGACTATCATTTCCGAATTCGTGAAGGCTGGGCTTGGTTCCATTCCGGGAGGTGGAGGGGAAATACTGGTTGACCGGGTGCGCAAGCGAATTTCTCCTTTGAAAGCGATGAGTGATGATTGGTTGAGTGTGATGGAAGTGGCGCATGGGCTGGGTTTAAAATCTTCGGCCACGATGATGTTCGGGCATGTTGAAACGATCGCTGATCGAATTGAACATCTTGAACGTATTCGCGCGCAGCAGGACCGAACCAAAGGCTTTACGGCTTTCATTTGCTGGACATTTCAAGCCGAGAATACTCGGCTCAAAGCACCCACTGTGGGTGCGAATGAGTATTTACGGATGCAGGCTCTGAGCCGGATTTATTTGGATAATATTCCGAGCATCCAAAGTTCCTGGGTCACGCAAGGTCTGGAGATTGGACAGGTGGCTCTGAAATATGGGGCCAATGATTTGGGAAGCATTATGATCGAGGAGAACGTTGTCTCACAGGCAGGCGCTACCTTTCGAATGACCGTTTCCGATATGCGGCGTTTAATTCGTGATTTGGGATATGAACCGCGTCAGCGGGATAATTGGTACAATCTCGTCGATGTCGGTGAACAACTCAACTAAACCGGGCTCCAGACAACATGCGTATCTTGTATGACTTAGTCTTCCCCAAATACACTGGCCAGAATGACCTCTTTGATTTTCCAAATCAGGGTCATGGTCATCGCAACGGGAAGCAATACGAGAAAGACCAGTAACCACTGACGGCCGAGTTCGAGTAGTTGAAGAAGCTGAATGAGAATGATTGGGAGCGCACTGATTTCATGCAGCGCAAAATAGAGTGAAACCAGAAACAATACTGCGCAAAGAAGATAAAGATTCAGATTCCCAAAAAGGGTTGTTTCCACCCGAAGTGTTTCATCCGGGAGCATTGCCGCCAGGCGTTGCAGTACGTAATTGAGATTAAAGAGGAAAAGAAGGCTCGAAAGAACCAGAACGGCGACGCCCAGCCCATAGTACGAAACTCCTGGGAGCCGATTCCACCAATAGATAAAAGGTGCCAGGCCAATGTTTACGATCGCGAGCAACACCGCGCGGTCGAGTGCATTCCGCCAGATGCGTTCTTGTTTTTGAAAACAGCCAAGTTGCAGCAGGCCGTAGAGTAGAAGTCCAGTGGCCAGGACAGGTGGAAGCATTCCCAGCGGTCGAAGCCACTCGCTCATTGCGGTCCGCACGCACACCAATAGGCTTAGAGGAAGTCCCCAGAACAGCGCGGAGAGACCGCGTACCAGGCGGCCGAGTGAACGCAGCAATTCAGCTTTCGGCGCAAGGTCGGGCATGCAAAAATCAGAATGTAAGGTAGGTGTAGTCGCGCAATCCGCGCTCATACTCGTCCAGCATGCGCATGCCCTCAGATGGTTTGAGGCGATCGCCTTTGATGGCTTCGTCAATCTGCGCCTTCATCTGCCGTTTTAGCTCGTTTTCATCATATTGAACGGCGCCGAGGGCTTGAACGATCGTGTTCCCCTCAATGATTTCCTCGATGTAATATCCAGCGGGTTCATCGGGATCGAGGAACACATGCACTTCATTGACTCGCCCAAAAAGGTTGTGCAGGTCTCCCATGATATCCTGGTAGGCCCCCATTAAAAAGAAGCCCAGATAATAAGGTTCTACAACCGAGCCGTTGTAATTCAAAGCGTGCAGAGGAAGAGTATCCCTCACGTCTCGAAGATCGATAAACTTGTTAATCTGTCCGTCCGAATCGCACGTGATATCGACCAGAGTGGCTTCGCGCGTAGGGCGCTGCGAGAGGCGATTAATCGGCATGATCGGGAAAAGTTGTCCCAACGCCCAGTGATCCAGCAGAGATTGAAATACCGAGAAGTTGCAAAGATATTGATCGCCCAGGCTATCTTCGAGCTTCCTGATTTCCTCCGGAATGTAGGCCTGGCCGGCGAAAGACTGGACGACCGCCTGGCTGATTTCCCAATAGAGATTCTCGATCCGTGCCTTATCGGGCAGATCCATCAGCCCAAGGGTGAACATATTATGTGCATCCTCTTTCCGTTCGAGGGCATCATGATATGCTTCCAGCTTATTCAACCGGGCAAGATTCTTTTTGATATCGAGCAGTTCTTTGACGAGCGCGTGATCCTGGTCGCTATACGTGAGGCCCACCGGTGCAGTTTTTGCGATCGCTCCGAAGACCTCCACGATCAAAACACTGTGGTGGGCCACGATCGCTCGACCGCTTTCACTGACTATTTCCGGGTGCGGAACTTTCTCGGCGTTGCAGACGTCCGCGATATAATAAACGATGTCGTTGGTATATTCCTGGAGTGAGTAATTGGTCGAACTGTCGAACGCGGAACGGCTTCCATCGTAATCGACGCCGAGTCCGCCTCCTACATCCAGATAATCAATCTGGAAACCCATTTTAAATAATTTCGCGTAGAACCGCGCTGCTTCCTGAACGGCTTTCTTAACGGTTAAAATATCAGGCACCTGCGAGCCAATATGGAAGTGCAGCAGTTTGAAACAGTGCGTGAGGTTTTCCGCCTTCAACAATTCCGAGGCTGCGAGCAGTTCCGCAGTGCTTAGGCCAAACTTTGCATTTTCTCCGCCACTCTCGGCCCATTTTCCCGCGCCTTTGCTGAGAAGCCGGGCGCGAATTCCGATGGTGGGCTCGACACCAACCTGACGCGAAACAGCGATGATTTGCTTTAGCTCTTCGAGCTTCTCCACCACCATGATCACTTTTTTGCCCAGCTTGGTTCCCATCAGCGCCATTTTGATGAAAATGGTATCTTTATAGCCGTTGCAGATGATCAAAGTATCCCGCTGGCTCTGGAGAGCGAGGCCGGCAAATAATTCAGGCTTGCTGCCAATTTCGAGGCCCAGGTTGAAAGGCTTGCCCGCGTCGAGAATTTCTTCAACGACTTCGCGGAGTTGGTTGACCTTGATCGGAAAGACGCCCCGATATTTCCCCTGATAGTTGAATTCGGCAATCGAAGCTCGGAACGCCTTGTTGATCGATTCGACGCGATGTCGCAGGATATCCTGGAATCGGATGAGCAGCGGAAACTTCAGGCCGCGAGCCTTGGCTTCCTCGACTACGTCGTTGAGATCGACTGTGGCACCCGCCTCCTGCAAAGGAGTCGCGACGACGCGGCCGGCTTCGTTTATGTCGAAATATTTCGCACCCCAACGATCAATGCTATAAAGCGCGCGCGCGGAAGCGATGTCCCACGGTTTGGTGGAATCGGACAATTCACTCATTTATTTTGAACACCGTGCGCGACTATAAGTCCGCCCAAAAAGAATTCAACAGGCGTCTTGAAAATTTTCAGCATTTAAAAGTAGAGGTGCTCCGGTCCATTTTCCTTTTGTCAGACTCATTCGTCTGTTAGAACCGGTGCATGGCCTCAGAGGTGAAGATTGGATTTTTAGGCGCTGGTAAAATGGCTTCCGCCCTGGCGAAAGGATTTATTCATGGAGGAATAGCTTCCGCGGCTCGCTTGATTGCAAGCGATCCGATAAAGGAGGCGCGCGCGGAGTTCGAAAAACTGGGGGCACGCTCGACTCTGGAGGCCAGAGACGTATTCGATGAGTCCGATGTCGTTTTTATTGCCGTCAAACCGGCGCAGGTCGGCGATCTCCTCAAAAAGGAGTCGGCACACATTCGACACCGGCATTTGATTATTTCCATTGCCGCAGGCGTAACGCTTTCAAAACTTGAGGCGGCAGTCCCCGAACATATTCGTGTCGTTCGCGTCATGCCAAACACACCAGCGCTGATCGGTGCTTCGGCCAGCGCCTATGCGCTCGGGTCTTCGGCCTCTCAGGAAGACGCCGCAATGGTGCAGCGTCTGCTCGCCTCCGTTGGAGTTGCGATTGAAGTGAAAGAAGCGTTGCTCGATGCCGTGACCGGACTGAGCGGGAG
>JAQGOX010000349.1 GCA_028293365.1 Verrucomicrobiales bacterium
TTCGCATTGCCCACGCGATGGAGGACGACTTCGTCGCACTTCAGGAGGGTCGAATCAAATTGGGAGCGGCAGCTATCGATACACTGCTGCGAGCTGTCGATTTTTTGGGAAAATTGTCTCAGCTTGAGGAGTCTGAATTGCCTTCATGGGCCGAACAAAATCGGCCAGCGGTTGATAATCTCGTCGCTGATCTTCAGAGGATTCTTTCGGGCAGCGTGGAGGAGCCGGTTCCTTCGTCGGCCTCTCCGAAGGCACCAACGATCGAGGCTGAGGCACAGGATTTCAGCGGGGTCTCAATGATCGAGCTGTTTCAGACTGAAGTCGGAACCCAGGCAGCGCTTCTGAATGAAGGATTGCTCGAGCTCGAGAATAGCCCGTATCCCCCGGAACTCGTCCCTTCGCTGATGCGCGCCGCGCATTCTCTAAAGGGTGCGGCGCGCATTGTGGGGTTCGACGGGCTCGTGCATCTGGCTCACGAAATGGAGAGCAGCTTTGTCAAAGCCCAGGAAGGCAACTTTGTATTCCAGCCGGAGCAGGTGGATGTACTGTTGAGCGCGGTCGATTTCCTCACTTCGATGCCACGTCTAAGCGAGGCTGAGTTCGTTTCCTGGCTATCAGCGAGATCCTCAGTTTTAGCTGATTTGAAGGCGCGCATTGGATCGTTTGATTTCGGCGCTCCATCAGGAAAAGCGGAGTCGCAATCGACGGAAATGGCCGTGGCAAAAGTAGCCGCGCCGGTGCCGGTACTGGCGGCCAGCGAAAACAAAGCTGTTTCCACCGCGCCGAAGACATCTGTTTCCAAACCTGCTGGTGGTGCAGCCGGGGGAGCGGATCGAGCGGTTCGAGTCGGAGCGCAGAATTTAAACCGGCTCATGGAGTTGGCCGCCGAATCGCTGGTGGAAGCTCGAGGGATAAAACCGTTCGGCGATTCGCTGCTTAAGCTGAAGACGACTCATGCCGCGAACCAAACTGCGCTTTGGCAACTGCGCGAACTGCTCCAGAGTGAAAATGTGGCTTCCCACCTGGTTCAATCGGTGCGCGACCTGGAACACCGGCTGGAGCAGATGCGGGAGGGGCTTAACCGCAGGCTCGAAGATTTTGAAGGGTTTTTGCGCCGTACCACGCTGCTTTCCGATCGCCTCTACCACGAAGTCATCGCCAGCCGGATGCGACCCTTTGGCGATGGTGTTTCCGGGTTTCCAAGACTGGTGCGGGATTTGGCGCGAACGCTTGGCAAGAAGGTCCGCTTCACTCTCGCTGGTAAGGGCACGGAGGTTGACCGGGACATTTTGGAAAAACTGGAGGCTCCTTTAAACCACATTTTGCGCAACGGACTTGATCATGGTCTTGAATTGCCAGCGGAGCGCGTCAGCAAGGGCAAGCCCGAAGAAGGACAGTTGAAGCTGGAAGCGCGGCATGCCGCCGGAATGCTCTATATCACTGTTACCGACGATGGCCGGGGTATTGACCGGGAGCGCCTTCGCAAAAAGATTATTCAAAAGGGGATGGTGCCTGCTGAAGCCGGGGCCAGGCTGAATGACGCGGAGTTACTGGAATTTCTTTTTCTTCCCGGTTTTTCTACCGCCGAAAAGGTCACTGAGATTTCAGGACGCGGTGTCGGGCTGGATGTGGTTCAGACAATGGTGCAGGAAGTGGGTGGAACGGTCCGGATCATTTCGCAGCCGGGGACTGGGACTACGTTTCATCTGCAGTTGCCCATCACCCGTTCTGTGATCCGCGCGCTAATCGTCGAAATCTCAGGCGAACCGTACGCGTTTCCATTGCCACGGCTTGATCGAGTGCTCAAGGTGGGCGCTTCTGAGCTGCAAACGATCGAAGGCCGCGCCTTTGTTCATGTCGATGGGAAAAATGTTGGGATCGTTCCCGCTTTTCAGGTTTTTGAATTGGAGCCGGTCAGCGAAGTCAGGGATTTGCTTGCAATCCTGGTGATCAGTGATCGCAATCATCAATATGGTCTGGAGGTTGATCGTTTTTTAGGCGAACGTGATTTGGTGGTGCGGCCTCTTGATGTCCGATTGGGGAAAGTGCCGGATATTAGTGCCACTTCGGTGCTTGAGGATGGTTCTCCGATTTTGATCGTGGATGTGGATGACCTGGTAAGATCCATTGATAGTCTGCTGGCCGGCGGGCGGCTCGCCAAATCCCGGCATGCCATTGCAAACGCGGAGGAGCAGAGTCGCAAGCACATTCTTGTGATCGACGATTCGATTACCGTGCGCGAACTGGAGAGGCAGTTGCTGGAATCGCAAGGTTATGAGGTGGATCTCGCTGTTGACGGAATGGAAGGATGGAATGCGGTGCGGCTTGGGCAGTACGATCTGGTGATCAGCGATGTGGATATGCCTCGGATGACCGGTATTGAACTGGTAAAACTGATTCGAAACGAGCAGCGCTTTAAAGCGATTCCTATTATAATTGTGTCATACAAAGATCGTGAAGAAGACCGTCTCCGTGGTCTCGATGCGGGAGCCAATTACTACCTCACCAAAAGCAGTTTTCAGGATGATACATTTCTGAGGGCAGTTCACGAATTAATTGGAAAGGCCAGGCAATGAGAATTGCAATCGTGAACGATATGGCCATGGCGGTCGAAGTTCTGCGCCGAATTGTTGACACCGTTCCGGCGTATAAAATTGCCTGGATCGCTCGTGACGGGGCTGAGGCCGTCCGGAAGTGTGCGCAGGATCGTCCGGATCTTATTCTGATGGATTTAATAATGCCGGTAATGGATGGAGTGGAAGCGACCCGGCAGATTATGGCTAAAACGCCGTGCGCAATACTCGTGGTGACGGCGAATGTCACCGTCAATTTAAATAAGGTGTATGAGGCAATGGGATTCGGGGCTCTCGATGCGGTCAATACGCCGCTCATGGACAAAGGCCTCAAATCCGAAGCGGCAAAAGTGCTGTTAACTAAAATTGATACGATGGACCAACTGGTCCAGAGCCCGGTTCGCGCTCCAACCATCGTTTTAAAGACTGCACATCGACCAGCACTGGCTGGTTTTCCACCGCTCATTGCAATTGGTGCATCCACCGGAGGACCGAAAGCGATCGCGTCAATCCTGGCTGTCCTTCCGTCCAACCTGCCGGCGAGCATTGTCATCGTTCAGCACATCGATCACGTGTTTGCGGAAGGTCTCGCATCATGGCTCGGACAGCAAACGGCCCTGAAGGTTCGGATTGCCGTGGACGGTCAGCAACCCAAGGCCGGCACCGTGGATATTGCCGCAACGAACGATCATCTCGTCATGCGGGATAACTGCACCTTCGGCTACACGCCACATCCTGTGGATCTCCCCTATCGGCCGTCGGTCGATATTTTTTTTCAAAGTATTCTTTCGTTCCCTGCCGACTTTGTGATTGGCGTTCTTCTGACGGGAATCGGCGCGGACGGCGCAGTGGGTTTGCTGAAATTGCGCGAACGCGGTTATCACACCATCGCACAGAATGAAGCCACGAGCGTGGTCTTCGGCATGCCCAAAGCCGCCATTGAACTGAATGCCGCGGCGGAAGTTCTGGCCGTGGAACAAATTCCCAACGCTTTAATTAATCGCCTCGAACGCGATTCAAAACCCGAAAAAAGGAAATCAATTGACCTCTCCCATTTTAACTCCCGCTAAAGTCATAGTTCTGCTGATCGACGATCAAATGATCATAGCGGA
Source organism: Verrucomicrobiales bacterium (assembly GCA_028293365.1). Classification (GTDB taxonomy): domain Bacteria; phylum Verrucomicrobiota; class Verrucomicrobiia; order Limisphaerales; family SXQI01; genus JAQGOX01. The sequence goes on from JAQGOX010000349.1 coordinate 3,686, forward strand.
AGCCGTCCGCAGAATGCTGGCGCCCGAAACTGATATCGTTTTCCATTATTGCAGCGATCCCACGCAGGCGCTGACCAAAGCACAACAAGTTCATCCGACCGTGATTCTGCAGGATCTGGTGATGCCGCAGATGGATGGGATGGCGCTCGCACGTGAATTTCGAAACAATCCCGCAACTGTTCAGATACCTTTGATCGTTTTATCCACCAAAGAGGAGCCGAAGGTTAAAGCCGAGGCGTTCGCAATGGGCGCTCATGACTACCTCGTAAAGCTTCCCGATCGAATCGAGCTGATTGCGCGAATCCGGCATCACTCTCAAGGTTACATCGCATTGCTGGAGCTAAACGCCGCCCACGCCGCACTGCAGACGAGCCAGGCGGCATTGGCCAAAGAGTTGCAGGAAGCCTCCGATTACGTGCGCTCAATTTTGCCCGTCCCGTTGCGAGGGCCGATCACTTCCAATTGGCAGTTTATTAGTTCGAGTTCACTTGGAGGAGATGCATTCGGATATCATTGGCTCGATGAAGATCATTTCGCGATGTATCTGCTTGATGTGTGTGGACACGGGGTCGGAGCGGCATTGCTTTCGATTTCGGTCATGAACGTTTTGCGCACGCAAAGCCTGGCAGCGACGGATTTTCGACAGCCTGATCGAGTGCTCGCCGCGTTGAATGAAGCGTTTCCGATGGAACGACAGAATAACATGTACTTTACCATGTGGTACGGGGTGTTCGAAAAAAGCACCCGCCGGATGCTCTATTCCAGCGGTGGACACCCTCCCTCGGTGCTTCTAAGCAATGCGACAGGATCCAAAGTAGCGACTGCGCAGCGAACACCGAGTCCTGGTATCGGTACGCTCCCCGATGTGCAATTCCGTTCGTTACATGTGGAGATCCCACCGGGCAGCAAACTTTATATCTTCAGCGACGG
>JAQGOX010000382.1 GCA_028293365.1 Verrucomicrobiales bacterium
GGAAGCGCCCAGGGACCATTGAGCCAATTCCTAAGTTGGCAACCGGGAAAATTGCCTCCGAGCGATGCAAACGCCGATGCCTGGAAACTTGAAAAGGGATCGGATCTGGTCCTGCAGGTGCATATGCAGCCGACGGGCAAACCGGAAAGGATTCAGCCGTCGGTTGCGTTTTACTTTAGCGATCAGCCTTCCTCCAACATTTTTTTCAAAATGGGTTTTGATTCTTTTACGATTGATATCCCCGCCGGCGAGACCAACTACGTAGTGAAGGATTCGTATCGGTTGCCGGTGGATCTGGAGGTCATTGGCGTATTGCCGCATGCGCATTATTTGGGGAAGCGTTTGCAAAGCTTTGCAACCCTCCCGAACGGAACCCGCAAATGGCTGCTTTCCATCAGCGATTGGAACTTTAACTGGCAGGGCGATTATCGATATGCGCAACCGATGTTTCTGCCAAAGGGAAGCACCATTCAGATGGAGTTCAGTTATGACAATTCAACGAACAACCTTAGAAATCCACATCACCCTCCGGAACGCGTTCAGTATGGGCTTCAAACAACCGACGAGATGGCCAACCTTGCGTTCATTTTTAGACTGTCGAATCAGCACGACCTCGAAGTCTTGCAGCAGAATTATCAATACAAGGGGGCTCAGGATATTATCCACTATAATGAATATGCCTTGCGCGTAAATCCCAACGATGCACATGCTCACGCACAATTAGGAAAAGTTTTACTGGCTTTGGGCCGGAGTGCGGAAGCGCAAACCCATCTACAGGAGTCGGTGCGGCTGAATCCCCACTCGGACGATTCCCATTACCACCTTGCAATCATCTTCGAGGATCAGGGCAGGATCGATGAGTCGAAAGCGGAATACCGGGCGGCCCTTAAGGATAATCCTGAGAACATCCCGGCCTGTAACAACCTCGGTTTACTTTGTTTAAAAACTGGAGACCTTAACGGTGCTGAAGATTATTTTAATCGGGCGCTGCGCCTGCGGCCGGAAGATGAGATCGTTCGCGAAAATCTGGAGCTGTTGCGAAAAGCACGGCTCGCTCCCAAATAGGCTGAGCTGCTCATTCCGGATGCTGCGAGATGGACCTGGACTCCAAGCGATTGCAGCGCGAGTCGCCGACTTAAACTCTCCCGCGAATTATTCCCTTGGAAAGGAGTTGAAAAGCCGGGCGAAGGGCTTATTTGCAAGCCTTTTTGCCTGATCGAAAGTCGCAGGTGGTATTTTTCCTGATCCTCCGACCGTGAGCCAGCCTGATTGTAATACGAGCTCCAGCAAACTGTAATCATCACATACAGGCGGAATGCCGGAACGCCAAAACAATTTAAACCGTTTATCACTATGATGCTAGTCAACAACACGGGTGCCGACCGGGGAATCAACGAAGGAACCAATCGTATTATGAAAGTCGAAGCGGATGGCGAAACACTGAATATTAGCGGCATTAAAGAGCTGGGAGCGGCGAACTCTCAATCCTTTCGCGACCAGGTGCGCGGAGCAATGACCGACGTGCACCGAAATATAGAAATCGATCTTTCGCAAACCATGTTTGTGGATAGCTGCGGATTGGGTGCGTTGATTTCACTTCATAAAACCACTTGCAGTCGAAGCGGAGTCGTTCGGCTGTTAAATCCGACACCTCCCGTTCAGCAGATTTTGGAATTAACCCGGATGCACCGCATTTTCGATATCGTTAACCATTAAGAATCGCGATGTCATTGCACGCCCTCCCGATTTCGCGTCCCGCAGCCCTCCGACTGCTTGTGCCTTGCGACCTCGCGCAAGTGCGCCCAAGCACGGGTCCGGCCGCTGCGTTTTTACTGGAGCATGGGGCGAGTGAAGACGAGGTGCGTGCCTGTGAACTTGCGCTGGTTGAGGCGTGTAATAATGCGGTTAAATACGCCGCTCCGCCCAGCCAAACGGAGGCAATTCTCGTGGATGTGCTCTGTAGCGAAAACCAATTGGAATTGCGGGTGAATGATAATACTCCCGGTTTCGATTGGCCGCGCGAAATTGAACTGCCCGATCCAGATCAGGAAAACGGGCGTGGTTTGTTTTTGATTCATTCGTTGATGGATCGTGTGATTTATTTCCGTGGTCAGAATGCCAACTGCCTGGTAATGCGAAAACTGCGGAGTCCTTTGGCCACTCAGCCACTCGCTGCGGCGGCCGTTCCGATTGATGAAGCGCAAACCAGACTCACCGAAAGCGAGCAGGTAATTCGCGATATGGCAGAGGAACTGAGTTTTTGTTACGAAAGCTTATCCGCGATTTTTCGTTGCAGCGCGGAGGTGGGAAAAACCAATAACCTTGAGGAATTTGCCCGGCGTTTGTTGACCGATCTTGCCCAGATTACTTCCGCGGACTGGTTCGTTTTGCGGCTTGTATTGGCTTCGGATGTTCAATTGAGAGTCTTCGTGGCATCTGACCCCGCGCTTTATACCGAGCCGCTCCGGTTAAATGCGCCTGACGGCGACGCTTTACCGGTCGAATTGGAAGCCGCAAAAACACGAGAGGACATTTGGTTTGACCATTTGAATCCATTGGAGGAGACGGACCCGCTATGGTCCGCGAAAGCAGGCGCGGCCGGGCTGGTGCACCCTTTCTTTTTGGGCGATTTCCTGGTTGGAACCCTCACTGTGGGGAAAGCCACTTCCAAATCGCTCTTTACTGCAGTTCAGGCGAACGTGATTCATACGTTTACAGACTTTTTGGCGATTCAGATCGTTAATGCCCGCTTTAGCGAAGAGCAACTGCGGACGCGCTTGATTTCGCGCGAGCTGGAAATCGCGAAAATGATTCAGCGGTCGCTACTTCCCAAAACGATTCCCCGTTTACCGGGCTACGGTCTTGCGGGCTTTTGCGAGAGCGCTCAGCAGGTTGGTGGAGATTTTTACGACGTCTTGAAAATCACTGATGATTCGGTGCTTTTGATTATTGCGGATGTCATGGGCAAAGGAATTCCCGCGGCGATGTTTGCCGCGATCCTACGCAGCCTCCTGCGCGCGGTGCCCGAATGGATGAATCAACCGGCGGCGTTGCTGGCACGTGTGAATCGGTTGCTTTTCGAAGAGCTTTCGGGCGTCGATATGTTTATCACGGCGCAATTGGTTTTCGTCGATGTGAAGACCCGGAAATTGACCACCGCAAGCGCAGGGCATTGTCCTGTATTGATCAGCACCGATCAGGATCCGATACGCTCTTTGTCGCCTGAGGGCTTGCCTCTGGGCATTTTACCTGACACTGCGTTTACCAATCATACGGAAACGCTTCCGAAGAGCTGCCGCGTCTTGCTTTATACTGATGGTTTGACCGAAGCACGGAATGATCGGGGGGAGTTTTTTGGACAGGATAGGCTGGTGCGCTGGCTTAAGAAAAGCTCGATCAGTGGAAAGAACGCCGAACAGCTTAAAGAAGAACTCGCGGGCGAACTCAGTGATTTTCAATCGAACAACGCGTTGAGTGACGACCAAACGTTTCTCATCATGGCCGAATAAGACGACTCGTGAAGCCCATTTTGCCTTTGTTCATCATGGTGGATGCCTGTGGTTGGGAGATCATCAAGAACGATTCCTTTTGCAAGGATTTCGCGCCGCACCGGCACAGGCTAGGTTCGGTTTTCGGCTACAGTTCCACATGCGTTCCTTCCATTCTCTCAGGCCGATGGCCATGCGAACATCGGAATTGGTGCTATTTCGTTTATGATCCAAAGAATTCCCCATTTCGGAGCTTGCGCCCTCTACGCTGGCTTCCCCGGGCGGTGACGAGCCGGAGAATCTTTCGCCGCTATCTCACTAAGATGGTAAAAAGCCATCTGAATTTCCGCGGTTATTTCGATCTTTACAACATTCCATTTCAATACATCTCCCTCTACGACTTCACCGAGAAGAAAAGTCCATTGAAAGCGGGTGGAATGAACAAAGGTCCGAACATCTTCGATTTTCTCGAGATACGAGAGATTCCCTATTTTGTGAGCGATCCCGCGAAAACGGAGGAGGGGAATCTGGCGAACCTGCGGGAGCAGATTGAAGCGGAAGCAATTGATTTTGCCTTTATGTATTGGGCGGGTCTCGATGGATTGCTTCATCGCGTGGGGAATCAGTCTCCTGAGGTGCCAGCCAGGCTCCGAATCTACGAGGAGTGGATGCGCGCAGTTCTGGCTTTGGCAAACGACCATTATTCCGAAGTGCATCTGTATGTTTTCAGCGATCATGGAATGGCCAATTGCGATGAGTTGCTCGATTTAAAGGGCATGATCGATACGCTGCCGGTTGAAATGGAAAAGGACTATGCAGTGGTTTACGATTCGACGATGGCCCGGTTCTGGTTTTTTAACGACCATGCTCGCTCTGAAATTACCAACTGTCTCGGAAAGGTTCCACAGGGGAGGATCATTCCCGATTCTGAGCTGGAGGAAATGAATGCTTTTTTTCCGGACGGCTATTTTGGTGAGTTGATTTTTCTGGTCAAAGAAGGGGTGTTGATCGTGCCGAGCCACATGGGCGAACGCCCAATTCGCGCCATGCACGGATATCATCCCACGGATAAGCACAGCTACGCATCGTTGATGACAAATCAATCTGCGTTGAGAGCTAATGTCAGCTCGATCCCTGACATTTTTCGTTTAATGACCGCAGAAGCGCAGGCTGCCCAGGCTGAGAACAGGCCGGACCGGCCAGCGGCGATCGAATCGTCCTCAACCCTAACACCTGCCATATGAGCGCCGAGTCTTCCAGTTTGTTTTCAAAAACATTGCTGTATCACCTCATCGAAGAATTTAAACTTCGATACCGCTTCAAATACGTGCTGCCGAAGCTGACCGAGATCGAGCTCGAAGGCTTGCGGTTGGATGTTTCTACCCTTTCCTCGAAGATTCGGAATCGGCTCCTCAGTGGCGCTTATGAAGCGCACGAGAAGGTGATGTGCCGCGATTTCCTGCGGCCGGAGGATGTGGTTCTGGAAATTGGTGGAGCGATTGGATTTATCGGTTTGATCTGCCAGAAGAAGCTGGGAATTCGAAATTACTCCTGCTTTGAAGCCAATCCAAGAACCATGGAAGTGCTCAAAAGAAATTACGAACTGAATGGAGTGACACCGCGCGTCTGGAATATGGCGCTTGCCCATGCCGATGGTGAGGTCGAACTCGAGGTCGGAACTGATTTCTGGGAGAATTCGATTGTTTATGCCGAGAACGCGACCAAGGGCCGCAAAACCGTGAAGGTTCCGGCAGCAACGTTGCAAACGCTGGTTAAAACCGCGGGGATCACTCCCAATGTTTTAATAATTGATATCGAAGGAGCGGAGCAGTTCATCGATTTTGCCAGCATGCCTGTTTCGGTGAACAAGATTATCATCGAGCTCCATCCCGCCGTAATCGGTCAGGAAGCTACTTACAACATTGTGGCGAGCTTGATCGCCCAGGGTTTTCGGGTCGCTCGCGAAGAAAGCGGCACATTCGTGTTCCTGCGCAAATGATGCCACACACAGCCAACGTGGTATGCTTGCTGAACTGCAGTCTGCTCTGAAGCCTATCCTGATTTCAGAATGGATGCGCCTGCATTATGAAATGCAGCAGGGCGGCTTTATATCCAATCTGTCAAGAACTGCCAACGGTTGGCACATCGAATCCGATTTATCCAACGCCCCAATGTGGAATCATTCCGCATTGGCGCCAGACTCCGGAAATATTTCGCAATTCATATCTGAAGTGGCGGATTTCCATGCGCACAATGGCAAGCGACCCACGGTCTACTTCAATACCGCTCTCGCCTCCGCCGTAACTCTGGAGGACCCGCTTCGAGCAGCCGGTTACGAGCGCTTTGACCAGGAAACCTGGATGGCTTGCTCCCTCGGCGAAACGCAGGTCAACGAGTCTGCTTTGGGATTCAAGGAGGTTTCTTCGGGTAAGCAATTGGCAGATTTCGTACGGATTTTTAATGCGGCTTACCAAATCCGGGATGAAAAACACGGCGCGGCGATCGAACGTCACAAAACAGTCAAGGGCCGCCTGGTTCACCATTTTCTCGGATTCGACAGGGAGTCGCCGGTTTGTACCGCCACCCTCGTAGTCCAGGATGACATTGGCTGTATCTACAACGTCGGAACGGATCCAAAGGCCCGCAAACGAGGGTTCGGTCGGGAAATGTTGCGACATGTTCTTGAGTTCGCCCGGGGATCTGGTTTGGGGCGCGTGTTTTTGCAGGTTGAGAGCGGCACGACTGCGGAGCGCCTTTATACGGTGCTGGGATTTCAACCGTTATTCAGCAGAATTGGCTATCGAGACGCCAACTGGCGGGCTCGCTGCCGGGAACGGTCCGAGATTTCGACCGTTTCGAGCCTAAGTTCACTGCTGGGCGGGCCACGAGCCGTGCAAGACCAGGCGGAACAAGCGTTGGCGCGCGAGACACTAGCGTTATCGTCAAACCTGACGTCCCGCCTTCGGTCACAGTGCGAAAAAAGTAACATCCATCCCGCCAGCCTGTTAGTGGCTGCGTGGAGTTGCCTTTTGTGGCGCTATACGGGAGAAGAGAAAACGAATTTCGGCGTGCGCCTGGCTGGGGGCGAAACCGGCCGAACTCAGATCCATGCTGTCTCCCTGATCGTCAATGCCAGCGAAAGCGCCGCGAAATGGCTCATGAGTACGGACCGGGCTCTTCGCGGGTTCGAATCATCCAGGGTGATTACGTCGGATGGAGCTTCGATACCATTATCCGCGATGGAAAGCGTTGTAACCTGCAAGAGCGGGTCCCGTTTCTCGGGTAATGCCACTCAGAGTTCGTTTCCGATCGAATTATCAATCGATCTCGACTCGTTAAACGCAATTGAAATTCTCTATCGTAACAACGCTTTCAGGAAAGACTCCATCCGGCAGATTGCCAATCACGTGGTTCGCTTGATCGAGGCTTTATTATTTAATCCTTCGGAAATTCTTAGCCGACTCGAGATGCTTACTGTTCCGGAGCGGCAGCAACTTCTGGTCGAGTGGAACCGTGTAACGGACTTTCCGCACGATCTTCCTCTTGTTCCGAAAGCCTTTGAATTACAGGTTGAAAAAACTCCCGACGCTCTGGCCGTAGTTTTTGCCGGTGGCGAAGAGACCATCGGTGAACGAGAACTCACATACAGGCAGTTGAATCGCCGAGCCAACCGCCTCGCGCACCATCTTCAGGCGCTCGGCGTTCGTTCCGGAACCTTCGTGGGTGTCTGCCTCAACCGATCGCTCGAGTTTATAGTGGCGTTGCTCGGTATTCTAAAGTCTGGCGGAGCATGCGTGCCGCTGGATCCCGAATATCCGGAGGAACGGCTCGAGTTCATGATCGAAGATTCCCAGGCTCAGGTCATCATTACCGAAGGCGCTCTTTCATCCCGGCTCAGAAGCCACAAAGCGCACGTTCTTCGCATCGACCTGGACGCATCGAGAATTGCGGCTTCGAACGAGAAGAATATCCCGTTGCAGATCCGGCCGATCGATCCTGCCTATCTGATTTATACGTCTGGCTCGACCGGAAAACCAAAAGGTGTTATTGTTCCTCACAGAGCGATTGCCATTCACTCCGCCGATGTGAGGCACCAGTACGGGTTGAGTGCGCGCGATCGCGTCTTGCAATTCTCCTCGTTCAATTTTGACGCCTCATTTGAACAGATGCTTCCACCGCTGCTGTCTGGCGCCTGTCTGGTCGTCCGGGGAAAAGAGGTCTGGAATATCAAACAGTTCGCTACGAATCTGCAGGAGTTTCAGTTGACGGTGGCCGATATCCCGACGGCTTATTGGCATCAGCTTGCTCAGGAATGGGCCGCGTCCCCCGAAGGTGTAACTTCCAGCGCGTTGCGGCTTGTAATCGTGGGCGGCGAAGCGATGTCCGCGGAAAAACTGCGGTTATGGCAGCGAACTCCGCTGGCAAAAATTCGGCTTGTTAATGCGTACGGTCCAACGGAATGCACCATCACTGCCACCACCTATGAGGTGCCAGCCACGCAACCGGTTGATCCAAACCTTAAAAACGTTCCAATCGGTCGTCCTCGTGCGGATCGCAAGGTTTACATTCTCGACAAGTATGGAAACCCAACCCCGGTTGGAGTCCCCGGAGAACTGTTTATCGGCGGGGAAACCCTCGCGGACGGATATTTGAATCGTGCAAAACTGACTGCGGAAAAGTTCGTGACTGATCCATTCAGTGATGATCCGGGTGCACGTCTTTATCGAACGGGTGATTTGGCGCGTTACATCGAGGATGGAAATATCGAATTTCTCGGCCGGATCGATGATCAGGTTAAGATTCGCGGGTTCCGGATCGAACTCGGTGAAATTGAAAACGCCCTTTCCCAACATCCCGATATTCGCGAGACAGTGTTGATAGCACGCGAAAATTCAGCCGGGGAAAAACGTCTGGTCGCTTACTTGACGTTTCGCCGCCAGCGTCCTGACGTTTCCGTTCTCCGCTCCTACCTGCGCTCGCTCCTTCCAGAATATATGGTTCCTTCCGCGTTCGTGATCCTGGAATCGCTTCCGTTCATGCCGAACGGAAAAGTGGATCGACGCGCGCTCCCGGCACCCCTAGAGGAATCGTTCTCTTCATCGACTATCAAGGGCCCCAGCACACCCCTCGAATTACAGATCCAGCTTGCATTCGAACGTGTATTGAAACGGGTCCCCATTGCGATCAATGCCAGTTTTTTCGAATTGGGTGGCGATTCGCTCCAGGCCCTCGAGTTGATCGTTGAAATCGAACGGGCCACCGGACGCAGCCTGCCTTTGGGCGCTCTGTACCAATCGTCAACCGTGGAAGGGCTCGCAGAAGAGCTTCAAAAACAGAATGGCATTTCCAGCGCTTCCTGTTTGGTGCCGTTGCAAACCCGTGGCAATCGTCCACCATTCTTTCTGATCCACACGACCCCGGGCGATATTCTTGGGTACGGCAACATGGTCTACCATCTCGGGGTGACGCAACCGTGTTATGGCTTTCAGTCACTCGGCATGATAGACCCTGGTCGCGGACACACTTCGATTGAATCGATGGCAGGCCATTATCTTGCGCAGTTACGGGAGTTTCAGCCGAAGGGCCCTTATTATCTGGGTGGGTGGTGCTATGGCGGCGTCATCGCAGTGGAAATGGCCCGCCACCTTTTGGAAGCAGGCGAGCAGGTCGGGTTGCTCGCTCTTTTCGAAACCGTCGCGATGCCTCCGGATGTTTGGAATTTCCGTTATTATGCCCATCGGCTCCAGTGTTCGTTGCGAATGTCTCCCGCGCAGTGGGCGGTTTATTGCCGCGAGAAGATCAAATATCTGCGCGATACAAAAATGGCTAATCGCATGAGGTTTCGCGATGTTCAGTCCTCTGAAGTGGAAGAGCCAGTCAGCGCTCAGACAAAAGAACGATTGGTGCGCCTGGAAAACGTTTACAATACCAACCTGACCGCCTTGAAGCGCTTCCGATCATCCTATTATCCGGGAACAGTCACGCTGTTTAACGCGGCAGAAAAAGATCCTGCGCTGATTCCAGATTCACAATACGGCTGGGTCGGTCTGGCGGATGCAATCGAGATCCATACCGTTCCGGGCGGGCATGACAGCATGTTGGGCGAGCCTCATGTGAGTGTCCTCGCTCAAAGGCTCGACGCCGCTTTGCAAAATGCTCAGGCGAAGCATGAGAGCAGTTCAAAAAGCCTATGACGAACGAAGATGTAAAACGAAATATTTGGCGTAATTCGATTTCGAATTACATCTTCCTCTTTTTGAGACTGGGGCTCGGCATGGTGGTCTTCCGCCTGATCAACCAATCGCTCTCCGAGGAACAGTTCGGGTTTTGGGCGCTGCTCTGGAGCGTTTTTGGTTACGGAATTCTGCTCGACTTTGGGTTCGGGTTTACGGCTCAAAAGCGGGTCGCAGAATTATCGGTAAAGAAAGAATGGACTCAGTTGAGTGGCGTGTTGAGTACTATTTTTTTCGTATATCTGGCGGTGGCGGGCATATTGATATTGATCGGTTTATTTGGCTCTCCATATATCATCCGTTTGTTCGCGGTAACGCCTGAGAACAGGCCTTATTTTACAAAAATCCTAATGATTTTCTTCTGCGGAATGGGCCTTGCCTTTCCCATGGGAATTTTTCCGGAAATTCTTCGAGGGCAGCAGCGAATCAGTCTTACCAATTGGATTTTGATTGCGGGTTATAGTACCAGCTTTGTGCTGGTATTCTGTTGTCTCCATTATCACTGGGGATTGGCCATGCTATTCGTTATCACACTTTCGTGCAGCATACTTTCTGATTTGATGTGCGGTTTTTTTGCGTTGAAACATATGCCCATGGTGCGAATTGCTCCCGCTTTTTTTTCCCAGGGAATGGTGCGGGATACAATGAAGTTTTCGATTTTCGCCTACGTATCAACACTCAGCACCATCATACTCACACGCACCGATCAGTTGGTAATTGGGTCAGCTCTTTCAGTGGCTGCGGTAGCGATCTATCAACGAGGCGCCAAGGTAGGCGATATGTTCAGTAATTTTGCCCTGCAAATCCCGGAAACACTCTCGCCTGCGGCAGCGCATTTGCATGCCAGTGGCGACAAGGATTTTCTCCGCCGCCTTTTGATCGACGGCACTCGTATTACCGTACTACTTGCGACCCCCTTGTACCTCATCTGCGCCTGCTACATGGATAGCATTCTGCGCATTATCACCGGCTTTAAGCAAAGCGCCCCGGAAACCTATTGGGTTGGCGAAGTGCTTCTGTTCTGGGCTTATACGACCGTTCTGACCCAGAGTGTCACGAAGCGCATTTTCATGATGTGCGGGCATGAGAGACGGTTGATGTGGTTGAGCATTTCCGAGGCAGGACTAAATCTCGGTCTGAGTCTCGGGCTAGTGTTGTATTATCGAAATGTCATTTGCGTCGCATTGGGTTCACTCATTGCAACATTTGTTTTTGGCTGGTTTTGCATCTGGCCCTGGGCCGCGCGGGAGGCCAATCTTTCAGGCCTCAATCTCGCGCGCGCCGTGGTGCTCCCCGCCTGGATTGCGTGCATTCCGCTGTTGGCGCTGCTGTTAATCGAACGCAATCTGCCCTATTTCAATGCTCGCGAAAACACCGGGTATTTTCTTGTCGAGGCCGCTGTCGCATGCGCGGTGGCGTTCGCGGGCCTGTGGGCTCTGGCGTTAAAGCCGGTTGAGCGGGAGAAATGTCTGATCCAGTTCAGCAAGCTGTTTCGAGGGAATCTTGCCTGATGAATCCAAAGGTTTCCATCGTACTGCGCTCGTTCAATGAAGCGTGGGCACTGCGCGATACCCTCCCAGCCTTGCGCGCTCAGGAGTTTCGCGACTGGGAATTGATCGTGATCGATTCGGGTTCAACGGATGGTTCAATTGAGTTAATCGAACGCTTTCAGCCACGTCAGTTGATTCGTATCCAGCCGCACGAGTATAATCCCAGTCGTGTGATGAATCTGGGAATGCGATTGGCTTCAACCGGCTTCGGCATTTTTCTCAATGCCGATGCGACCCCACAAGGTAACCATTGGCTTGGCCCGCTGGCGAAGGCTCTGGAGGACGTCAAGACAGCGGCTGTGTTTGGTCGGCAAATTCCCAGGCCCGATTGCCAGGCGGTATTCGCTTGCGATTACGATCGGTGCTTTGGGCCGGAACGGGAATCAGCCAATTGGGACCATTTTTTCAGTATGGTGAGCAGTGGGCTGCGTAAAGACATCTGGAGCAAGCGCGGCTTCCTCGAAAACCTCCAGTACGCCGAGGATGATGAGTATACCCGCTGGTGCCGCAGTAACGGATATGTAGTGAAATACTGCCCCGAATCGGTCGTGATGCATTCGCACAATTATTCGCCAGAGCAGGCATATAAACGGAGTTTTGGCGACGCGCGCGCGCTGGCAGCGTCCTGGCCCGGAAAACGAGCCGATTTCAATTGGTTTCGCACCTTGTTCTTGGGCTGGTTAAACGACCTTCGGCACGATGTGCGCTACTGCACCCGGAATGGCCGCCCAGCGGAGTTAGCGCACGCGGCGAGAATACGCTGGCAACAGCGGCGAGGAAAGCTTGAAGGCTTTCACGCGGGGTGGAAAACCTATCGAGGTATTGCGAAATGAAAATTCTCGTTTTGACCAATCTTTTTCCGCCTCATTACCTTGGTGGATACGAGCTGATCTGCGAAGCAGTTACGAGCGCTTTGCGGATTAGAGGGCACGAAGTCTCCGTCCTGACTTCCGATCATGTTCGCGCTGGTGTCCTGAACAACCCGGAAAACAAAGTTGAAAGGAGCCTTCGAATTCACGGTCTTTACGGGCACCCCTGGCTCGGGATTGGTTCTCTCTGGCAGCTTGAATGCCATAATAACAAAACCTTGCGAGAGGCAATAGCGCGTGCCAAACCGGACTTGGTTTACGTTTGGAACATGGGCGGCTTGTCCAAATCGATGGTTTTCGCGTTGGAAAGACTGGGAATTCCCGTTGCTTTTTACCTTTCCGACCATTGGATTGCGCGCGGATCCGAGGCTGACGTCTGGTCACAATGGTGGAATCGCGGAAATCCCTCCATTGCTCATCGAGTTCTGCGAGGTTTGCTTTCAATTTCCGGGTTGCGAGCTTGTGCCTCAAGAATCGCTGCGACTCAGCTACTCCGTGAGTTTCCATTCCGCTGTATTTATTTCTGTAGTGGCGCTTTGCGTGACCTGACTGTCTCGGCCGGTTATGACGTTGCTCACGGAAGCGTGATTTATTGTCCCGTTAATATCGAGCGATTCCACGGTGTCGCCCGGCAGGCTGCCGAGCCGATTCGGCGCTTTCTATGGGTCGGGCGCCTTGCCCCGGATAAAGGGATCATGACGGCTCTGCGCGCTCTAAAGTGCCTCGGCAGCAATTTCAAGGCTGTGCTTGATGTTTATGGTGCTGGAGAACCAGAGTACGTATCCGAACTGACACATTTTGTTTCTGACCATCAGTTACCCGTCGAATTTCATTCTGCTCCCGCACGGGAGATGCCCAACGTTTATCGCAGTCACGACGCATTGCTTTTTACCTCTGAATGGGCTGAACCATTCGCCCTGACACCACTCGAAGCGATGGCGACTGGATTGCCGGTCGTTGGGACGACCACAGGTGGGAGTCGGGAGATTTTTAGACACGGTGAGAACGCGCTTACTTATACCGCCGGTAATGCCGAGGAACTCGCCGCACGAATTTTACAGCTCTCGACTGAACCCGCTCTGCGGGAACACATCGCTGTGGCGGGGCAGGCGGAAGTGCGGGCCAAGTACTCCGAATGCATTATCGTTGATCAAATCGAACGCTTTTTGATTGAAACTATCAGGC
>JAQGOX010000394.1 GCA_028293365.1 Verrucomicrobiales bacterium
ACAGAAAAAAATCCTGACAGTGGCATGCCGGAACGATTCGTTTACGTCAAAAAGGCTGATGGTACAGAACGCCGTCCCGTTACGGTCGGGGTCTCCGATTTCTTTTTTGCGGAAATTCAGTCGGGTCTCTCCTCGGGCGACGTCGTCGAATTGGAGCAACCCAAGGACGACCACGGTAAAATAGCCAAGGTGGCTGGTTTGAATGTTGGAGATGCCGCCGCAGGCTCAAAGAGCCCGTCCGCCGCGCCTGCTGCCAAACCGCGTGGTGCTACGACAGCGCCTGCGGTGACTCGGGGTACTTAATTTTATATGGCCCTGGTAGAACTCCGCGACGTCAGCAAGATTTACCATCTGGGCGGCGAAGAAATTCGTGCTTTGGATGGTGTCACCACCGATATCGAAGCCGGCGAATTCATTTCCATCATTGGGCCATCCGGAAGTGGCAAATCGACGCTGATGCATATCCTCGGTTGCCTCGACTCGCCGAGCAAGGGCACGATTCAACTCGATGGCATGATGATTCACGACGCCACCTCACGCCAGCTTGCCGCGATTCGAAATCGCAAAATCGGGTTCGTATTTCAGTTCTTCAATTTGCTGCCGAAACTGAACGTTCTTCAGAACGTCGAGCTCCCTATGATTTACAGTGGTGTTTCCGGCAAGGAACGCCGCGAACGGGGCATGCACGCATTGACTCTGGTTGGATTGGAAAACCGGAGCAAACACCGTCCGAGCCAGCTCTCCGGCGGACAGCAACAGCGTGTCGCCATCGCGCGCGCCCTGGTCAACAGCCCGAAAATCATTTTCGCGGATGAACCAACCGGAAACCTTGATTCGCACACTGGCGAAGCGATTTTGACTCTGTTCCGCAATCTGAGCAAAGAAGGCCGGACTATCATTTTGGTAACGCACGATCCGGAAATCGCGGCGGTCACCCCTCGGCGCATTGAGATTCGCGACGGGAAAATTTCCGAGAAGGTCGATCCCCGTTTGGCCGGTTTGGATCGGCAACCGATGTTGGCTCCCCTGCCCGAGTAGGTCGAAACGTTCTCATGAATTTCTGGAGTGCGATCGGTTTGGGCTTCAAAGAGATTTGGGCGCATAAATTCCGTTCGCTGCTTACGATGCTCGGGATCATTCTCGGAGTCTCCAGCCTTGTGGCGATGTCCGCGCTGGTCAAAGGGATGGAGCGCGGAATGAAAGAATCGCTTATCGCGATCGGCGGGCTTGAGAAAGTCCGGATCGAACCTCAGGAAGTTCCGCGCGAGCAGATTCACCTGCGCGACCAGGCAGTCGGCGTCACAATCAATGACGTCTATGCACTGCAAACAAGCGCGCCGCTGTTGACTCGGATTTCGCCGGAAATGCGGTTGTTTGGCGGAATTGTAACCGGGAATGGAAAGCGCTTTCGTCCTTATAATGTTACCGGAGTCTGGCCGGTGGCCCTCGAAATGTCCGAGCACGTCGTTCAATACGGACGCATGTTTAACGAAATCGATGATGAATCGGCCCGCAGTGTCTGCGTGATTGGCACGATGGTCCGGGATGAGATTTTTGGTGATCCGGAAAAAACCGGGAAAGAGATCAATCCCGTCGGAGAAGTTATTTTCATTAATCACCAGCCTTTTACGATCATTGGAATGTTCGAACATTACGAAAGCGAACAGGATAAAAAAGCTCGGGCCCTTGCAAAGAGCCAGCCGAAGGTAGTTAAAACGGGTCCGACTCGCAGCCGTGGATGGGGTGGCAAGGGCGGCAGCTTCGTTTTTAATCTTAAGAACGCCACCGTGATGATGCCGCTCAACACCATGTGGCTGAAGTTGCGGGCGGGTGGTGCAACCGGCCGCTCTCAATGGGGTAATCGCTCTTCCACGACTGCGACCGCCGATGTCGTGGTGGATCCGAGACTTTCAAATCTCGAAGTCAAGGTGGCCAGTATTGATAAGCTGTCCTCAGCTCTCCAGCAAATGTACAACGTGCTCATGAGCACACACAAGGGGATCGAAGATTTTACTTTTCGCACGCAGGAGGATTGGGCCGAAAATATCACCACGTTCATTCGAAATGCGCGG
This sequence comes from Verrucomicrobiales bacterium, assembly GCA_028293365.1. Taxonomy (GTDB): domain Bacteria; phylum Verrucomicrobiota; class Verrucomicrobiia; order Limisphaerales; family SXQI01; genus JAQGOX01. The sequence goes on from JAQGOX010000394.1 coordinate 2,073, forward strand.
ATGAGCGGGGGCATGATCGCTGGAATCAGTCTGCTGGTCGGTGGAATTGGCATTATGAATATCATGCTTGCGAGCATTTCGGAGCGCGTGCGCGAAATTGGGATTCGCAAAGCAGTCGGAGGAACCACGTTCGATATCTTTTTCCAAATCCTCGTCGAAAGCGTCGTGATTGCGATTCTGGGTGGCTTGATGGGCTTGATTGCTTCGTACGGATTGGTTGAGCTGATTCGCGAACTTTCCCCCACCGACAACACGCCGATCATCACAGCCACGGCAATGTTAACAGCGTTCGGGTTCAGCGTTTTGATCGGCGTGGTTGCAGGACTGATCCCAGCCATCAAAGCCTCCCGGCTCCATCCAATCCAGGCGCTTCGATACGATTAAGTGCGATGAATCTCTTCAATACCATTCTGGTTGGGTTCAAAGAGATGTGGGCGCATAAGTTCCGATCTCTGCTCACTATGCTCGGAATCATTCTGGGTGTTGCCAGCCTCGTCGCCATGGCTGCGCTGACTAAGGGCATGGAAAACGGAATGAAGGAGACCATGATCGCGATGGGTGGCGCCGATAAGGTTTTGCTCGATGAGCAGGATGTCCCCGCCGAACAGGAACATCTCGCAGACCAGGCACCGGGTCGCACCATGAACGACGTTATAGCCCTTCGACAGAGCGCCCCTTTACTGCGTTTAATTTCGCCTGAAATGGCAATGGATAGCACAGTTTTGACCAAAGGTGAAAAGACTTTCGTTCCTTCGGAATGTGTGGGTGTCTGGCCTGCCGTTCTCGATATGAATTTGCATACGCTTCAGTACGGGCGCTTTTTCAATGAGATCGATGAGGAGAATGCTTCGAGCGTTTGTGTGATCGGAACGGCGGTGCGGGATGAAATCTTCGGTGACCCCGAGGTGATGGGTAAAGAAATTATTCCGATCGGCGAGATAA
>JAQGOX010000405.1 GCA_028293365.1 Verrucomicrobiales bacterium
CGAATGGCAACGTACTTGACACTGATCGGCGGATTCAAATGCACGAGATTTTCCAACGCGGCAAGCGCCTGGCTGTCGCTGACATATACAACGCGGACGCCTGTGGAATTCCAGCGCCCTCCGAATAGCCTCGCGCCTTCGCCATCAAAAGCTCCAGCGACATATTTTTCTTTAATGATGCGCCAGGCTTGGGGCATCAAGAATAAACTCCGTGTTCGATCCGGCCGAGAAGGTTTTCCACTTCGCGCGCGCCAATTTCAGTCTCCGCATATTCGAGCGGAATAGCGCCTCCCAATCCGAATTGAGGTGAATTCAGCCATTTGCGAGCGTTGACTCCAGACTCCAATACTTCGACGGCTTTGCCCATCAATTTGGCAAAGCGAACCACTCGATCCGATTCAGCCTGATCCAGTCTGCCCTCCGCTTGCCGGCGATGGAACGTCGCCTTAGAGAGCCCAAGCATGGGGAAAAGTTTCTCCATCGGCAGGTCCAGACTGGCTTGCAAATCCCGTAATTCCTGAATCGGCAGCCCGACTCGAATCTCTTCAATGATTTGAGCTGAAGCAAGATGGCCTTTGACCATTTTTCCATCCCATCCGTGAACGCAACAATTGACGATGCCGGTTGAAAGTTTATTTTCAGCTAACGATCCGTCTTTATGACGGCGCAGGGCCGCGGAGCTTTTCTTTGCAGGGAATCGAGTTAAAGTTGAGCTCATTTGATACCAAGAATAGTCTCACTTGATACACATGTCAATTTCCTTTCGATCAATCTCCCTGCTCGGCCAAACGCTATTATGGTTGCCAGATTTTGAGGCTCAATTCTAGGTTAAACAGCTATTTGAAATGAGAAACACGGCTCGAATTGCTCAACCCACCGGACTTCTAACGCGGCGCGATTTCATTCGATCAGCCGCTGTGGCGGGATTCGGATTTTCACTCACCACTCCGAAGGTTCACGCCGAACCCATTCCACCAGCAGGACCACCGCTTCATATACTTGTCCTCGGAGCTGGAGCAGCCGGCCTCGTCGCAGGTTACGAACTCAAAAAAGCCGGTCATCGAGTGACAATTCTTGAAGCCACCCTCCGGCCGGGTGGACGCGTCCACACCGTACGCGAGCCATTTGCCGACGGGCTCTACGCGGAGGCTGGAGCTGCTCGTATTCCCAGCACCCACTCTCTCACTCGCGATTACGCAAAGCAATTCGGACTGAGGCTTGCACCGTATAAACCCGCCGGGGAGAAGTCCCTCTATTATGCCGCGGGCCGACGGGTAATCGCTCACTCCGGGCAACCTGTCGACCTCGCGCCCCTCGGTCTTTCTTTCACAACCGAAGAGCTTCGCATGGGTCCCAACGGGCTGTACGATAAATACATCGCCCGATTCTCAAAGGACATCGGCTCGATTCCGGGAGATGCCTGGCCATCGCCCTCCTTGCGGAAGTTCGGTAATCAGACCATCGCCAATTTAATGGCGTCGTTGGGTGCATCACCTGCTGCCATTCAATACCTCTGCGCTGGTTACGAGGACGATTCGGCACTTGATTATCTTCGCGATGCCTACAGCCACGAAGCAGAAGAACTCGATCATATCGTCGGCGGCAACGATCTCCTGCCCCGCGCCTTTGCCAACGCATTGGCCGATCAAATTCATTATGGCTCGCCAGTGATTCGCATCGAGCAGGATACCCACTCGGTTCGCGCCGTCACCCGTCGCGCAGGACAGAACATCGTCGTCCCAGCCGATCGCATGATCTGCACCCTGCCCTTCTCGGTCTTGCGCCATATTGCATTCGCACCCCGCTTGCCCCATGGGAAACAAAAAGCAATCGATAACCTGCCCTACGGAAGCGTTACGCGAATCTTCCTCCAGTACAATCGCCGCTTCTGGCTGGACGAAGGTTGCACCGGTTTTGCTGATATGCTGGATTTACCGATGGAAGTCTGGAGTCCAAGCCACGATCAGCCGGGCCATCGCGGCCTCCACCTCGGATACCTTTACGAACGCATCGCCAAAAAGTTTGCCGCTTTTCCAAAAGCGGATCGCACAACCTCATTTCTGAACCTCATGGAAAAAGTCTATCCCGGCGCGAAGAAACACTTCGAAGGAGGCGATTCCTTTGTCTGGAACGAACAACCCTTCCAACGAGGAGCCTACGCCGTCTATCCGAAAGGAACTTACGATACCCTCGCGCCCTACGTTTCGCAGCCCGAAGGCCGCATTCATTTCGCTGGCGAACATACTTCCCCCTGGCCCGGCTGGATACAGGGCGCCCTCTACTCAGGATTACGCGCGGCCCGCGAAGTGGTGCAGGCTTAACGCTAGCCGCTACTCCCGAATTACTTTTTCTCCCGAATCGAGAAATACCAACTGAATCAAACCACTGGAATTCGCTATTAGCCCAGCCGGTCGATCTGGAAAGAGCGCAAACAGGTCGGTGTCTCCGAGAATCTCAACCGATTTATGAATACTCGAATTCTCCCCGATCAGGCTTTGGTATCGTAGGCTCTCCACCACCTCTATTGCTGGAAAACTGTTCGTTACAATTTCCATTCTGAGTATCGAAACAGGTGCAACGCTGGCGAACTGCACCTGAGCCAGCCCACGCCCATTTCTGCCGAAGAAGTGCCGTTATTCTGCCTTAAAATTCGATGATTTCCTCGCCAAAACAATTCGACTATCGTCGGAAATATTATGAACCGGAGGCTCTTGCGGTTATTTCTGGGTTTCTCAGCCTTCGCATGGGGTGTATCGGTGTTTGGAGTGTTTGCAAGTTGGCCGGCGGCAGCAGACGCACTTGAAGGGCTCGGCGCTCAGCCGATCGCGTATGACCGGATGCTCGATTATTGGCTCAGGATGGCCTCCGGTGCCTTTGCCCTGATCGGATGCCTTTATTTATTGCTCATGTTTCAGCCCAGGAAATTCGAGGTTATAATTCCCTGGTTTGGCGGACTGATGCTGGTCGAAGGGTTGATTCTACTCGCGCATGGCGTCCGATTGGATCTTCCACCTCTTCCGTTTTATGCAGACACGTCGGCATGCTTCATTGGCGGTGGAGGTATTATCTGGTTTTCCAATCGGAGCCGAAATGAGACCGAAAAGGAGCATCCGCAGATTTCTTCTCAACATGCTTCCCCGCCATGAAAGCTTTCCTCCGGCGGATATTCCTCGTCCTGATGAGCGGCTATATCATTGTCTATTACGGTGAGTTGGTTTTCTGGGCGACTCCCGAACGCGAAGGAATGACCATTGGAGGCATTAGCCTCACCTGGCTCGTCTACTCGCTTTTCGCCTATGTTTTCCTCTGCGTCGTCAGTGTGTTCAAAGTGCGCAATCCCTGGGCGCTTTTTCTCGCTGGGGCATTCTACGGCTGGCTCGAAGAAGGTATCGTGGTCCAAACCATGTATGGCACGCAGGATGGCCCGTTTCCAATGTCGATCGCATTCACAGGCCTGGCCTGGCACGCATTGATTGGCATTTTCACCGGATGGTACCTGGTCCGAAAAGTATTGGCGGAAAATCGCGTGCTCAAGACGATCGGGCTCGCAGGCATGATCGGTCTGTTTTACGGACTTTGGGCGATTTCCTGGTTAAAGGAACCGCCTCCGCCAATGAAATTACTGCTGGACGCTGGGCAAAAAAATATTCTCCTGTCCCATTTTGCAATTTACACATTCTCCACCACCGCCTTCCTGGTGCTAATCCACTGGCTCTATAACCGAGTGATGCCTTTCGTTTTCAAACCGAGTAAACTCGAGCTTTGGATCCTGGGAACAGCAACCTGCCTCTATTTTATTTTCGTTACCATTCCGGCCGCCCCCAAAGCCATCTGGGTATTGCCACCGCTAATGGCAATCACGTTTTGGGCATTAAACAAAAACCGCCGGGTCGAATCACAAGCAGACGCAATCGCGGGCTTTCAGTCAGAAGTACAACCGCTCAACTACATTGCGCTGGCATTAATTCCGCTGATTGCCACCGGCATCTACTTTCTCGCCCTCGAAACCGGAACGGCACTCCGAACAAACCAATTTGTTTACTATTCCTTCAGCGCTATTGGAGTCCTCTTTTGGATAAGCAGCATATTTGCGGTATCCAAGAACACTTTGAAAACAGCAATCGCAACCTGAGCCATTACCAATCGCAAAGGCTTGCGACCCACCTTTTGGTACCTGTGCAATTAACGGGTCGTTTTGTTCACAAAATATTTGAACGCAGCAATGAGGCCGGAGAATTTGAAATCCGGGTCGATATAATGTTCGATCACGTAAAATGCAAAGTAATAGGCGCGACAGAAAGACCAGATTACCAAACCCAGCAACAAACAGAGTTGAAAACTCGGGTTTGTGAGAATAATGAGCCCAAGCGATACAAATCCGATTAGCAGAAACATCGCCGCTTTCAGATACATCCATTTTGGCTTTTGCAGATCTCTCATTTGTTGTTTAGACTTTGGTCGAGTCGGATTGTTACGCAGCAGTGCTTCCTATGAAACCAGGAATTTTGGCCGATGGGGAATCAATACTATTGGGATCCGACGTATTTCGGAAGAAACTGAGGGAACTGCGGAACAGTATAGAAGCTCGCTACGCCCCTGAGCTTCGAACCGCGAATTTCATGGGTCGAATTCGCCTGCGCTGGCGCATCCGCACAGAGTACCGCCGTGAGCAACGTAGAATCGCTCCGTCCCCGCAATCATTGTACCATTCCTGCTTGTGGTTTTAGGCGCTGACTTGAATGCCATTCAGCGAACTTGGCACGTCTTAGCCATCTGGCGCATAAGCCACACCGGATTCAGCACAAACCGAGTCACTGAAGAGTTCTGAAATCAACGGTAATGTTGATGACTTTTTGCGATTCAAGCACAAACTTCAGTCCAAGCACTTTGTAATCCAATTGTTCCTGTCCACCATTCCATGGTTTGACAATTGTAGGCGGACCAAATGCCTTGATGACTTCCTCCCGGCTCGATTCCATGCCGATACCCTCTTTTGTCCGTCCTCTAAAGGCTTTGACGCCCGGATATTGAAGCATCGAATCTCCGCAAAAAATGACCGAGACGCCGGAATTGCTCTGAGCGACAGCCATTCCGAGCTTCCGGTCATAGACCATCATACGCCCCTGCCATTTCTCCGGTTTCCCAAGAATCGCTTCGACTTCAGTCGCACTCATCCCTTTTCGCACCTTCCCTACACTTACGCCCGGCACAATTAAAAAGGGAGCCTGCTGCACCGAAGTTGATGACTTTTTGGCAGATCCGAATTTGTAAAAACCAATTGCTGTTCCGGCCGCAAGCATTAGCAGGATGGCTACTGTTAACAGGGTGGTCTTAAGTTTGATCCAGGTCATCGTGCTCAGAGTCCCTCTTACCAAAGCTGTCATCGTGGTAGGAATCAATGCGCTCTTGGCGGTCGCCGCAGTCGCGGCTGCCGCGAGGCTTACAGGCGCCGCCTGGACCGAATTGGCCGAGAGTGCTCCGCTGATCAGGGCGGTGGGCAGTACCACCCCTCGCCTGGCGAAAATCTTTCGCAGCTTTTCCAGAGCCCGATTCACGCGCTTGTAAGTTGCCGCTTCCGTCAGTTTCAATCTGCGGGAAACTTCCATTACTGTTTTGTCCTCAAAAAACCGCAGAACTACGACGTTACGATCCGTTTCGGCGAGAAGGCCCATGGCTTCGTCCAGCAATGGAACCATCTGTTCCCACGCCAGATTGTCCGCGTCGTTAAAAGATGATTGCATGCAGGCCTCCTGTTCGCGAATCTGCCGCCGGATTTTACCTTTCAAAAAATTTGCCGCTGTGAGCCGGGCGGTTTGAAAGAGCCAGCCACTCAAAATCGTTCCGCTTTTCAGGGTAGCGGCTTTTCGCGAAAAAATAATGAAAACCGCCTGAGTGATCTCTTCAGCGTCGTGCGGATCTCCGGTGAAACGCATCGCGGCGGAATAAACCAAATTTGTATATTCAGCGACGATCGCGGCGAAATCGGACTCCGCTTCAGTTCCAGCGAAGTTTGCGGGGAGTTTTCGATCATCTGCTTCAATCATCTATGGAATAATGTCCGCAAATCGGAAAATTAGACAAAAACTATTGGTTCAGTGAGGTGCCTGTCTCAGCCATCAGCGCGTGGGTCCCGTGAGTCACGGCTGCTCCCGCTCGCAATGCGGCTGCAATCATCGCGGCCTCGACCAATTCGGCCTCAGTTGCTCCTGCTTTCCGAGCGTTGGCACTGTGAATTTCGATGCAGTACGGACATTGAGTGGTGAGGGCTACCGCGACCGCGATAAGCTCCTTGTACTTTACCCGAATTGCTCCGTCGGCAACCGCGGCTCTGTCAAACGCCCAAAACGCTTTCATCGCCTGGGGTGCGAGATTTTCCATTTTCTTCAATCCTACGAGATTTTTGTGCCTGTTATCACAAGGTAATCGCCTTGTGTCACCAAATACTTTGAGATCCAGAACCCATTACTGAATGTCACGAGGGTCTGCGGAGCTTCATCGGCCGAGTGTCCGACCTCATTGGTAGGGCTGCCCATTGTGAATGTATTCGGCGGTATAAAAACCAAGGTGTCGGGCACGCTATTGGTGGGGGGCCGCTGAAGAAGAGCGCGGTAAAATTTCAGCTCGGATAGATGGGCAAGCGTGTCGGTAAAAACAATCTTTCCAAGCCTATTGGTTGTAACGCCCACCTCGTTCCAGGTCGCAAAATCGGCAGAGCCGAAGACGGAGTAAACACCCGGCGGCCCGGCGATCGCAAACTGAAAAGCCCCCACCAGTTGCTGTATCCGGATTAGCTCAATGGTCAGAGGATAGGTGAACACAGAAACCCGATCACTCCGCAAACCGGCGAGCGTTTCGGTCAAGTTGGTAGAAGCAGCCAACGGATCTGGCAAGACCAAGTCGTAAGCGGAGGTGCCGTTCAAAACCAGCCAGGTCAACTACGTCATATCTGGAGGCAGCGTAAGCGTCGTTAGGAGATTACCGCTGAGGGCTAGCTCGTTCAAATTGATGAGGCCTTCAGGTAGAACCAAATCGATAAGGTGATTGAACTGGAGACTCAGCGAGGTCAAATTACGTGCCGCTTCCGATCCACTAATGCTGCTCACGTTCCGGCGGTGTGCGTCCAACGCGGTCAAAGTAAGGAGATCCTCTTCCGTCAATGATCCGTTGGGTTTTTGCAATGTTTCACGAACTGCGGCATTCAATCCAGGATCTGGTATTGATACCTCCTGCGCTACTGCCAAAGTCGCCAGATTGGCTATAATCAGTGCCCGAATAATGTGAAGAGCGATTCTCATTTTAATTTTCACCTTCATTTGATGCTCGATCCATCTTTTAGTTCCCTAAATCCATAATGAAGTCAGTCGGGTCAGAACCTCAATGGGACGAAAGCTCCAGTGCGCCTTTGCGCCCGTTCGAACACACTCCTTCGGTGTTCGAGAGCCTTTTCTCCGGCAGTCCAGACGCGATCTGGCTGTACGACGCCGCAACTGTGGTGCTGGTGGACTGTAATCAAGCCGCAGTCGAACTCATTGGCGCGGACAATAAAGAACAATTGCTCGGCACTCGGCCGGAGGATATTTCACCAGCACTTCAGCCCGATGGCTCACGGTCCGCTGACAAAGCACCTGAGATCGTCGCCATCGTCGAAAGCAAAAAGCGGCATAGCTTCGAATGGGTCATCCGCCGCTTCGATGGACACGATGTTCCAGTCGAAGTTTCTTCAACGGCACTTCTGATGGGTGGAAAGAATATTCAGGTTCTCGTTTCCCGGGATATCAGCGAACGCAAAAAAGCCGAACGCGAACTGCTGGAACTGACGCAAGCTCTGGAACGTCGAGTAGCTGAACGCACGGCCGCTCTTGGGACCAGTGAGGCACGCTTTCGAGCCCTTGTCGAACATGCCCCGGAGGCGATTGTGGTTTTCGACGGCGACACTGGAAAATTTCAATTCGGGAATGAACATGCCCGCCGACTCTATGCGGTCCCGGCGGAGAGATTGGCGGAGTTGACTCCCGTGGACGTTAGCCCGGAATTTCAGGCGTGCGGACGCCGGTCCAGTGAACTCGCTCGCGAACTAATGGCTGCGGCACTGGCTGGCGAAATGCCGGTTTTCGAATGGATCCATCGACAGCCTGATGGCCGTGAGATTCCAACGGAAGTGCGGCTCTTGCGCCTGCCGGCTGAGGGCCAAAACCTGATCCGTGCCAGCATCATTGACAACACCGAGCGCAAAAATTCGGAGCGCGCGTTGCGTGAATCGGAAGCAAAATTTCGGGCACTTTTTGAAGGGTCAAGCCATGGTGTCGTGCTCCACGACGAAAACGAAATCCTGCAGGTCAATCCCGCGGCGGTTCAGATTATGGGCTGCGAATTCGCTCATGAGCTTCTCGGCAAAAATCCGCGCGGAATGGCGCCGCCTTTTCAACCAAACGGCGAAAGCTCCGATGAAGCCGGCCGCAAGAATATAGAAGAATGCATGACTCGAGGCAGCGCTCGCTTCGATTGGCTCGCCCTCGCTCCGAATGGAAAACAAATCCCGCTGGAGGTCGCGCTCACGCGCATCCAATGGAGCGGGCGCCAGGTCATTCAGGCTTTCATTACAGACATCACAGAACGCAAACGCGCGCAAAACGCACTGGCCGAAAGCGAAGCGCGGTTCAGCGCGGCTTTCCAGGCCAGCCCGGCGTTCCTGGGCATTCTGCGAATAAGCGACGAAAAATATGTCCTCGCAAACGACGCTTATTTGAATTGGCTCGGTTATTCTCGCGAGGAGGTACTCGGGCGCACCTGTATCGAGTTGGGTTTATGGGGGAATCCGATTGAGCGGGATTTGATCTTAGACGATATGCGGCTTCTCAGTTCGATCCGCCAGCGAGAATGCCGCTGGAAGAATCGTCGTGGAGAACTTTTTACCGTTCTCCTCTCGGCTGAAACGATCCAACTGAACGACACTCCGCATATGCTTTCAATGGCGATGGACATCACCCAGCGCAAAAGAGCCGAAGAAGAGTTGCTCAAAACTCTGGAGCGGGAAAAAGAATTGAGCCAGTTGAAGACCAATTTTGTTTCGATGGTATCGCACGAATTCCGCACGCCGCTCGGAATTATTCAATCTTCTGCAGAGCTGCTGCGTGGCTTTTACCAAAGAATGCAGACTGAGGAGCGTGAAGAACATCTCGAGTCGATTGGCAGAAATACCCGGCGGATGGCCGGAATGATGGAAGGAGTTCTTGTTCTCAGCCGGCTGGAGTCGGGCAAACTTGAGTATCAACCCCGAACGATCGACCTGAACGGGTTCTGCCGACGGGTCGTTGACGAGGTGCATTCAGCAACGAACCGGCATTGTCTGATCGAACTATCCCTGAACGCTCTGCCGGCCGAAGCGCAGGCCGATGAAGGACTGCTCGGGCACATTTTCACGAACCTCTTGAGCAATGCCGTGAAATATTCTGTTCCCGGGAAGAGGGTGTATTTCAACGTTGAGCGGCAGGGCAATGATGCGGTGTGCACCGTAAGAGATCAGGGCATCGGCATTTCTCAGATCGATCAACAGCAATTGTTTAAAGCGTTTCATCGCGGTGGAAATGTCGGGTCACGGCCCGGCACCGGACTCGGCCTGCTGCTGGTGAAACGATGCGCTGATCTGCATCGCGGCAATATTCAGGTGAATAGTACGATTGACGAAGGCACCACGGTGACGGTCAAACTTCCAGTTTTCTGAATAGAATCATGAAAAAAATCTTAGTAATTGAAGACGAATCGGAAATGCGCAGGAATATCACAACCCTGCTCCGCTACTGCGATTACGCGACAATCGGGGCCGCAAATGGCCGCGAAGGAATCGAGGCCGCGCGCAGGGAACGACCCGATTTGATTCTTTGTGACGTCATGATGCCAGAATTGGACGGGTATGAGGTGTTACAGGCGCTTCAATTGGACAAAACGCTTGCGCCAGTTCCTTTTATCTTCCTCACCGCCAAAGGCGAGAAGGACGATCTCCGGTGGGGGATGAATTTGGGGGCTGATGATTATCTGACCAAGCCTGTGCCGAACGCTGATCTTCTCGCGGCCATTGAAACCCGTTTACGCCGCGCCGAACTGCAAGTGAAGCGCGAGTTCAAGCCCGACTTCTCCTCAACGAAACCGTTGATCGCGCTCGGACTGACTCCTCGCGCCGCCGAGACCCTACTCTGGCTCGCTCAGGGCAAAACGAACCCGGACATCGCAATCATTCTGGGCATCACCGAATCAACAGTGAAAAAGCACGTTCAGGAGGTATTCGAAAAACTCGGAGTCGAAACCCGAGGGGCCGCCACGGTGCGGGCTTTGGAAGTGCTTTCGCATTCAACTGGCTAATTAAGCTCCGAGTTGGCGAACGTCCTCGAGATCCTTCGGGCGTCCGGTGCTCTTTTTATTTCGAATTAAGAGTTTTTTGGAGATTAAAGGCACCTCTAAACCGTCAAGCATGGCAGCTTCCTTTGTAATCCAGGCTTCGTCAAAGCCGACACCATCGATCGCAGTAAGCAGATCGATCCTATTTGGCGGACGCCCGAGCTGAATAAGAGTCCCTGGGCTGGATTCGAGGAGGCTTTGTCCCAGTGAGGGGAAGCCGAAATCTCTTAAAACAGCTTGCATAAGTTCAAGATTCTCTCGGGTTGCCTCGATAAAGAAATCAATGTCGCCAGTGAATCTCGGGAATCCATGATGAGCCACGGCATGGCCGCCTACGAGCAGATACTTAATTTTCGTGGAGTTTAGTAATCCGATAAACTCTCTCAAATCCTTTTGAAGCTTCATCGCCCTGCCATTGGTTAATCAAATCGAGCAGAATATCCATTCGTTGAGCCGGAGATAGCGACTGGTAATAATCCCGGTCCGCCCGCTCGCTTTCGTCGAAGGAACGAAAAACTCGAATCTCTCTTTCCATTCCCAAGCTTATTCTCAAAGCAGCCGCTCAGCGACTCTTTTTCCGATGTTTGAAAAACCCCTCCAGACTCATGGTAACGAAAAATCCCCGCACACTTGGGTTTCGTCTCTTATAAATCTGAACCCGCATTGTAATGGCGGGTGTTTAGGCAGTTTTTTACGGTTCAATCCATGTTAAAACTTACAGCGATCTTCGGCGGGTTTGTGCTCTTTCCGGTGCTGGTTTTGGCGCTGACCGTATTCTGGATCTGGATGCTGGTCGATTGCGCAAACCACGAGACTGATCACGGGCGCAAAGTTGCCTGGCTCATTATTATAGCGGTAACGCACTGGATCGGCGCGGCGGTCTATTTCATCCTTGGCCGAAAACGCTTCGCGGTTCAGCGATCGATTTAATGGGTTATCGCGGAAGCCGGACTCTTCGGTTATGCTGGTCTGGTAATGACATTGACCAGTCCAGAATCGAACATCGACCGCGGCACCGCCGACGCATTATGCCCGGAACTGCTTGCACCAGCGGGCGATTGGGAATGCGCCAAAGCAGCAGTGGAGAATGGCGCCGACGCGATTTATTTTGGACTCGACCGCTTCAATGCGCGAATGCGAGCGCATAACTTCACGGAAGCAGATCTGCCGAAGTTGATGGAATTCCTGCATCGCCGCGGAGTTAAAGGATATGTCACATTCAACACGCTGGTTTTCGCGAACGAGCTTTCCGATGCTCAGGAATATCTCCGAAGCATCATTAGCGCGGGAGTGGACGCTGCCATCGTGCAGGACGTGGGTATTTGTCGTTTAATTCGTAAACTTTCCCCCGACTTTCCCATCCACGGATCGACGCAAATGACTGTGACCAGCGCCGCTGGCCTGGAGTTCGCCAGGGAATTGGGTTGCAATTTGGTCGTCCTCGCTCGCGAGTGTAGTCTCGCGGAGATCGAAAAAATCCGCGGCTCCGGGCCTGCAACTGAAGCGGCGGCGACTGCTTCGCTACCGTTAGAAGTATTCGTGCATGGCGCTCTCTGTGTTGCCTATTCCGGGCAATGTCTCACCAGCGAATCCCTGGGCGGCCGTTCCGCAAATCGCGGTGAATGCGCGCAAGCTTGCCGGATGCCCTACGAATTGGTTTCCGACGGCCAGACGGTTCCGCTCGGTGACAAACGCTACCTGTTGAGTCCCCAGGATTTGGCGGGACTCGAAGTGCTGCCAGATTTGATCAAAAGCGGCGTGGCCTCGTTAAAAATTGAGGGGCGCCTCAAGACGCCCGAGTACGTCGCGAACATTACGCGCGTTTATCGAAGCGCCTTGGATAAAGCCTGGAAGGAGTTGAACGATCCTAAACCAAAGATTGAGACCGCTGAGAGCAAGCTTGATTGGGCGGCACGCTATGACCTGGAAATGGGCTTTTCCCGCGGTCTATATACGGGATGGTTCCGTGGCATCGATAACCAAAAACTGGCTCATGCCCGTTTCGGCAAAAAGCGTGGCGTTTACCTTGGCGAGGTCGCACGCGTGGAGCGGGATCGAGTGTTGCTGAAGTTGGAGGCTCCGCTCAAACAAGGGGATGGGGTCGTCTTTGACGCGGGCCGTCCCGATCAGAAGGAAGAAGGTGGGCGTGTTTATCTGCTTGATCAACGCCAGGGACTCGCAAGTCTTGCCTTTGGTGCCGAAGCAGTCGATTTCACGCGCATCCATAAAGGCGACAAGTTATGGAAGACCAGCGATCCGGAATTGGATCGCCGTCTGAGGCAAACATTTAGTGGTGATACGCCGAAATTTCAGAGGCCGCTCAATTTCGAAGTTCATGGTGCGCTTGGGACTGTCCTCACTGTGACCGCCCGCGATGAATTGGCCAATGTCGCTTCAGCCCAATCGACCATGCCTCTCGCCGCCGCCGAAAAACATCCCTTGACGGAGGAGCGTTTGCGCGAACAACTGGGCCGGCTCGGCGGCACTCCGTTTGCCCTGGGCAGACTGGTTAATCAGATCGAAGGAGATGTTGTTCTGCCAATCAGCGAACTCAACAAAGTTCGCCGCGAATTAGTTTCGCAAATTGAAGCGCAACGCAGCATGCCCAAACGTTGGCAATTAAGCGAGTCGTCCTGCGATTCCGCGATTCAATTAGCCAAAGTGACTGAGAACGCGCTCGACAAAAAGGATTCTGCGGAACTTGTCGTGCTCGTCCGCGGTCTGCCACAGCTCCATGCCGCTCTGGAATGCGGAAGCAAAACAATCTATTGTGAATTCGAAGACCCAAAAAAATATCGGGAAGCAGTCTCCACCGTCCGCATCGCTACGAATTGCACCGACCGCGCCGTGGAAATCTGGGTCGCCCCACCGCGTATTTTCAAGACCGGCGAAGAGTGGATTCTGAAAATCGTGCGCTCCTCCGACGCCGATGGCTATCTGGTCCGCAACTACGATCATCTGAAATACTTCCGCGACTGCCGCAAGGTCGGCGATTTTTCCTTAAACATCGCCAATCAGTTATCCGCGGAATACTTTCGCAATCAGTTTCAACTTGAGCGCCTGACCGCTTCTTACGATCTGAACGCAGTCCAACTGGAAGCACTTCTCGGTGCGGCACCTGCCTCGTGGTTCGAGATCACCCTGCACCAGCATATGCCGATGTTTCACATGGAGCATTGCGTCTTTTGCGCCTTCCTTTCGAAAGGAACTGACTACCGCAACTGTGGAAGGCCGTGCGACACGCACGAAGTGAAGCTGCGCGATCGAGTCGGCGCAGAACATCCTCTCAAAGCGGATGCCGGCTGTCGCAATACAGTCTTCAACTCCAGAGCGCAGACCGGCGCGGAATACTTTGATCGATTCTACGCCCTGGGAACCCGCCATTTCCGCATCGAGTTTTTGAACGAATCGCCCGAAATCGTTCGTCAGACGATCTCTCATTATAGAAAACTCCTTCGTCGCGAAATTTCCGGATCCGATCTTTGGCGGGAACTGAATCTGCAAAACCAATTGGGAGTCACTCGTGGCCAGATAGGCCAGGAGGAGAAGCACTTTTCGGCGCGGAGTTAATCTGGATTCCCGGCTCTTTAAGAGGTCGGAGAAATTGCTCCCATTCATTCGAAAGCCCCATGCGCCTTTGAAACGTGTCCGCGATGCTCATGGCAAAACCTTTCGCTTCGCTGGCCTTCGGGCCTTTGAAAAGTTCGTCCACCGTCTGCTTAAATAAGCTAACCCATCGATCGAAGTGCTCACGTGCGACCGGTAGCGGTGTATGTTTGGGAAATGGCTGACCTTTGTAGGTAGCGCTTCGAAACAAAAGCGTACTCCAAAAGGTGTAGAGCAGAGGCAGATGCTCTTTCCAATCAACGTGCGCAAAATCATTAAAGACCGGTGCCAGCAGTCCGTCCCGATTCACTTTGGCATAGAAGGCATCCACCAATTGTTTGATGTCTGACTCGTCCGCGATATCGTGCCGTTCGTTCTTCAATGAATCCAAGTTCAATGTTTTTTTCTTTTTGTCAAAGCCTGCAGGTTCTGCCTCATGAAATGTTACCGTCACGGCTTGCGAGCAGGCGCTGCGGGAGCAGTTTTCCACTCCACAATTTGATGATCGGCATCCAACTTTGCGCGCAGTTTCGCATAAGGCACCTGTTGTACAGAGGATTTTCCTTCCAATGCCAGGCTGGCCGCAGTCGCGGAAACCTGGCCGAGGATCATGAATACTGGTTCCATTCGAATACTGCCGTAGGCGATGTGCGACGCGGCAAGGCAGACCGGGACCAGTAAATTCTCGCATTGAGATTGCTTCGGCACCAGCGACCGATAAGAAATCCCGTAAGGGGAAACCCGCACCTGAACGTCCCCTTCGTTGCGAACGAATCCATCTTTTACAATCCGCTGGCAATTATGGGAATCCATGTTGTAAGCGCCTAGAGCGATTGGGTCGTTCACAGTGCGATCTCCCCGGCAATTCGCTTCCGTCATCACGTAATCGGAGATCATTCTGCGCGATTCCCGCACATACATCTGCGTCGGAAAATGATCATTCTCGGTGAACTCGTCCGCGGCCAATCCCCATGAATTCATCTCGTCACGAATATGTTTGGGAACGCGCTCACTCGTTGCGAGGAACCAGGTGAAAGCTCGCGTATAATCTTCGTGGTCCTTCGCAATTCGTTCGCGTGTTGCGTAATCTCCTTCGGGATATTCATAATTCATGCCGATGTAATCGGTGCTGAATGGGCCGTTGTTATTTGTATCCGTCTTATCGTTCGGCATCATGATCGGATTCATTAGCGCTCCGACATTCAATGGTTTGCCTGCGTTTTCCTGGGCTTCGAGGAGGCGGGCCAGCAATTCAAATTTCGCTTCGTCGTAATTCGCAGGCGCACGCCACGGGATCAGGTTCGCCTTCGCATGGGTCATGCAAAGCCGAAAGTTGTACGTCTGAACCCGTTTGTCGCCGTCCCCAGGTTTGCCGCCATCTCCGGATTGAATGTAGGGGAGCAACCCGCTCTCAGGATGACCGGGCGTGCGGTAAGGATCGATGTTCAGTTTGAATTGGTGCGCGGGCGTCTCGGCGCGGATTCCGTTGAGGGTTTCTCCGTACGCAGCGTTGGATTCGCGGCCGACATGATA
>JAQGOX010000413.1 GCA_028293365.1 Verrucomicrobiales bacterium
TTCCCGCGCCAGCAATAAGATCTGTATAGCATTTAGTCCAATGATCGCTACCATCCGGTGAATTCTAATTACCGGATGTGCTCACGCCCAATCGTGGAGAACGACCAAACTCTCCCACTGCGACAACCAGTGTTTCTTTAAGCATGCCTCGCTGATCGAGATCTTCGAGCAGTGCAGAGAGCCCGCTATCCAGTTTTGGGCAATGCAAATCACGAAGAGGACCAAAGTTGGCCGCATGAGTGTCCCATGCGTCCACGACCGGATTGCCATTGGCAACTGCCGGCCAGTTCATTTGCACAAAGCGCGTGCCCGCCTCAATCAAACGGCGCGCCATCAGGCAACCCTGCCCAAACGTGTGGCGCCCATAACGATCACGGACCTTCGCTGGCTCCTGAGCCAGATCAAACGCGTTGCGCGCCCGACCCGAAAGAATCAGGTCGAATGCCTTTTGATAGTAACTATCAAGCGCATAATTCGAGACTGCTTTCTCGATATCCGGCATCGCGCCGTTGACCTGATCGAGCAGTTTCTCACGCCGCGCGAAACGTTCTTTGGAAACATTCTGGCGCAGCGAGAGATCGTCCAATTTCACGTCACCGGCCGGATCCTGATAAAAATAATAGGGATCATAGGCCGCGCCCATGAAACCGGCTGTCCCTCCTTTTCCAATGACGTTGCTCTCCTGCAGAGGCCGGGGCAGCATCACAAATGGAAGCATCGAAACGGAGGGCGGCTTGATTCGTGACATCTGGCAGCCAGCATGGGGAAAGTCACTGGGGGACGGTGGTTCGAGCTGACCAGAGGGAGAGACACGATCGGGTGTGTAGCCGGTCATCATCTGATAAATCGCCGCAGTATGATTGAACAACCCAGCCGGTGTATAGCTCATGGAGCGAATCAGCGTGGCTTTATCCATCTGCTTGGCGAGCAACGGCATCACTTCGCTCAGCCAGATCCCGGACACATTGGATTTAATCGGCTTGAATTCACCGCGAATGTTGGAAGGGGCATCTGGCTTCGGATCCCATATATCAATGTGACTCGGTCCACCCTGCAAAAAGAGCATGATGACGGATTTAGCCTGGCCCCAGCCGTTTTTATTTCCACCTTCGACGGCAGCCGTTGCTTCAGCGGCCTGAAGACGAAGGATGTCTCCAAGGCTCAGACCGAAAATTCCAGCTCCCCCAACTCGCAGGAATTCGCGCCGCGAAAACCCGTCACATGTGCTGCCCGATTGTCCAGGAATAGATAACATAATTTGATCCTATCGGTTAAAAAGAAACGCTGGGCTGTTTAATAGCGCCCATGCCAGATCCTGCGCCCCTTCGAGCCTCGAAGTGGCGAGGGTTAAGTCCGACTCTTTCAGTTCTTTCTCGGAAGGTGGGCGATTCAAAATGGCAACATACAAATCTTCGACGACCTTCTTGTTGTCCTTCTCCTTTTCCACGATTTGCTGAATACGATTATTCGGCTCGCTCACTGCTTCACCAATGGTCGAACCGTTGATCAATTTCATCGCATGGGACAAGGTTAGATTGCTGCTTCGTTCACATTCACAGGCCGATTGACGTTTCGGGCGTCCGAAGAGAGTGAGAAAATCGTCACCGGCCACGGTTCCATCAGGCAATTCCACCGACCGCATTCCGACCGGCACACCAGCGAAATGGGGTTTCGCTCCTGTGGCCACTGCTACAGCATCGATTAATTGCTCCGCACTCAGGCGGCGCGGACGCGCATGCGAGAAATTAACCTTGTCATCCTCGTTCCATTTATTTGGAACAATTGAAAGCTGGTAAGTGCGCGACGTGCAAATGGTCCGCATCAGACGCCGCGTATTGAAATTGCTTTCCAGAAAATCTGCGGTCAACGCTTCCAGGAGAGCCCCATTGCTTGGCGGATTGCTCGCGCGAATGTCGTCCACTGGATCAATGATGCCGATGCCAAAAAAGTAACTCCAAACGCGATTGGCCATCGATTTAGCAAACATTGGATTGTCCTTCGAGGTCATCCAATCGACGAACGCTTTGCGGCGGTCGTCGCTCCCGACTTCATGCGCCTTGCCGAAAGGAACGTGAGGAGCCATGGTTGCGCCGGTCTTCAAATGCTGAACTTCGCCACCATTGTAATTCCGATAGACCACCTCCTCCGCGTAAACCCGGGCCGTACCACCTGCTTCATCCTTGATTACATTCTTGCCAATGGGGCCTGGTTTAAACGCGACCTGTGCGAAATACGCGGCAAATTCGTAATATTGATTCTGCGTCCAACGCTCAAATGGATGGTCGTGACACTTGTTGCAATTGAAGCGAACACCCAGAAATGTCTGGCTGACGTCCTCCGCTATCTTGCCGGGCTCGCGCAAAACCCGATAATAATTGGCCGCCGGATTTTCATAAGAGCTGCCCTGAGCCAGTAGAATTTCGCGCACGAACTGATCGTACGGTTTATCTTTCTGAATCGAATCCTCAATCCACTGGCGATAGAGCCAAACCGATTTTTGGCCGAGATTCTCGCTATTGCACTGCAACAGGTCCGCCCATTTGTTGGCCCAGGCTTGAACATAGCTGTTGCTGGCTAACAGTTCGTCCACGAGCTTTTCCCGTTTCTCCCGGGTCGGTGTGCTGTCCGCAATAAAGGCGAGCACCCTTTCCGGTTTGGGTTGCTGCCCGGTCAAATCCAGGCTGACACGTCGCAAAAATTCCGCATCCGAACAAACCTCGGAAGGAAGGATCTTCATCCGCTGAAGCTTTGTATTTACCAGTTTATCGATGTAATTGTATTCAGGAACGGAAGCCCATTCAAACCCGGTTCTGTCTCCCATCACGGTAACTTCGCGCGTGCCGTAATTGCCTTCGTAGCGCACTAAAACTGCAGCTTCACCGCGCCGCACGGCGGTAATTTGTCCGTTTTTAATCTCAGCAACGTCTCCGTTGTTACTGGTGAGGACCGCATCCCGCGTTACATCACGCACCGAGCCGTCCGGATAGTGAGCCAAAACGATGATTTGTTGGGTCATTCCCGGCAGGCTCAGGTTGACCGTAACAGGAAGCACTTCGACTTTATTTGCCCGGGCGACTGCGGGATCTTCAAATTTTGTCCCCTCTGCAATCCACTGGCGCAGCAGATGATATTCGCGCGAACCCGGTTTAATCGCCTGCCGTCCTTCGTGTGGGACTTCTGCGGTAGGCTTCAGCAGCATCAAACTTTGATCTACCGCAACCCGGTTGAAACGGCGACCGGAGATGTCGTTGATCAATGCCTGATAATCAAAATCAGGGTCGTAACCTCGAAGTGAAAGTTTAAATCCATTTTTCCCCTTCGCCGATCCATGGCAAGTGCCTGCATTGCAACCAACTTTGCTCATAACGGGAACCACATCCCGCACAAAACGAACCGGAGGATTATCCGCACTCACAACCTTAACCGGCAGCGACGCGTGAATTTCACCTAGAGAAGCCGATACGCACGTTTCACCTTTGGCTTTGGGTTGTACGTATCCATCCGGTTCCACCTCCACAAGATCCCCTTCCGACTTCAGCCTGGCTTCGTTCGAAATATCGATTCGTTCCCCAGCCGACGTCTTTCCCCAAACAATCACCTTGCGCGCATCCCGAATATTTTCGAGCGTTAACGAGGAGGGCTCAAAAGAGATTTCTGAAATGGCGGGTAAGGGCGGTTTTGGATTGGCCACCGGAGCTTTGGTCACGTCTGCAAAAACTGCTAACTCCAACTGGGGAGCAAGACCGATCAAGACCGCAAAAAACAAACGATATTTCATGAGCTAAAACGTGTTACACACGTGCTGGAACTGGATTAAGATGCCATTCTAGCCCCTGTATCCCGTGGTGCAAGGGTTATTCCCTCCTTAGACGTGAATTTGAACCGCGCATTCAGGTTAAATATTTCGAAACAATCGGAAACCCCGAAGCCGGGCCGCAGCGTTTCTCTGAGGATGAATACCGGGGGTGCTGCCATTGGAACATCCCGCTACCGGGCTATCTTTAGTGCAGGTCTTTTTATCGTGGGCCGGAAAACCAAACAAAGGAAATTTATGAAGAATAATGCAAACAAATGGATCGCGCTGGGAGCGATGGCGGCACTTACCTCAATAACTTCTCTGCGCGCCGACAATACAGCGCAAGTCCAGGTGGATACCGATCACCCGAGAGTTGAAACGAAAGTTCGCACCGACCGGGATGCGACCGTGCGCACCGATGCCGAGCTGCGCACCGAGCGAGAGGTGAAAGCTCGATTGCACAATAAGGCAAGCGACTTCCTCGGAATGGAAGTCAAAAACAATAACAATGAGAAACTCGGCGAGGTTAAAGACATGGTGCTCGATCCTCAAAGTGGCCGTGTTCAATACGTAGTCCTCGCAGTTGGAGGCTTTCTCGGGATTGGCGAAAAACTTCTCGCTGTCCCCTACACCTCTTTGCGCCCGTCAACGGAGAATCATAAACTTGTCATGAATGCCAGCCGTGAGCGGATCGCCCAAGCGCCCGGTTTTGCCGCAACGAACTGGCCAGACGTGCGCGACCCAAATTGGGATGGCGCTACTTTTTGGAATGAATTGAACGAATCGAATCGTGGTAATGGCGCCGTCCATGAGAGCGGTTACGACCGCAGCGGCACGACAAAACGTTACGGGGACCGCCGTGAGCGCCTCACCCCCGGTGACAAGAAGGTCGAAGTCGAGACTCACGTCGATACCAAGTAACCAGCTACGCAACGGACCACAGTCCGTAAAAAAAAGGGGA
>JAQGOX010000423.1 GCA_028293365.1 Verrucomicrobiales bacterium
CGCTCGGGATACTCTACGAAGAACTAAGCGCGAACTATTTGGCCTTTGCCAGCAACGAGGCTCCCGCATTGCCTCCCGCGCCGAGTTTCCAGACGTTTGCCGCGGACCAATTCGAAGCGGCCGCAAAGCAGGATTCCAGCCGGGAGATGGCGTATTGGCGTGAGACCGTCGGATCAACTCCTGTCCTGGAACTGCCAACGGATTTTACCCGGCCCAAAGAGCCGAGATTCAAAGGAGCGCTTCATTGGTTCCGGATTTCAGACGAAGTGACGGCTGAACTCATCCGAGTGTCGCGCAAAAATAATGCCAGTCTCTACATGACATTGCTCGCCGCGTTTGAGGTCCTTTTGCAACGTTACTCGCGACAAAACGAGTTTGTAATCGGCACTCCTTTTAGTCAGCGTGATTTTCCAGATGCCGAGCGAATGATCGGATACATGATCAACATGCTCGCCCTGCGGGCTGATTGCGGAGGGAATCCGAATTTTGAGGATTTATTGCAACGGGTTCGAAAAGCCAGTTTGACGGCCTACGAACATCAAAGCATTCCGTTCAATCGCATCGTCGAGGAATTGCGCCTCAATCGCGAGCCCGGCCAAAATCCTCTTTGCCAGGTGGTTTTTCAATATCTTCCCAATGGACTGTCCAAACTGGAACTACCCGGTGCCAAAACTGAGGCTATTACCATCGATACCGGCACCGCCAAATTTGATTTGACCCTCACTTTCGCAACTGAAGGCGCGCACCTCATCGCCGAAATCGAATACAACACCGACTTATTTGCACAACCCACCATTGAACGGCTCGCAAAAAACTTCGGGGTTTTGCTAACTGCAATTGCAAAAGATCCAACCTCCAGAATATCGGACCTGCCGATACTTTCGGCGGAGGAAAAAGCCGTGATCTTGAGCGAATGGAATAACACCAGGGCGCAGTATCCAGATTCCGCTACTATGGCTCAACTATTTGAAGAGCAAGCGGCAAAAAACCCGGATGCAACGGCTCTCGTTAACGAGAACGGCTCTCTCACTTATCGTGAACTCAATCTCCGCGCGAATCTACTGGCGCACCGCCTGATACAATTCGGCATTAAACCTGGAACTC
This sequence comes from Verrucomicrobiales bacterium, assembly GCA_028293365.1. Classification (GTDB taxonomy): domain Bacteria; phylum Verrucomicrobiota; class Verrucomicrobiia; order Limisphaerales; family SXQI01; genus JAQGOX01. The sequence continues at coordinate 1,105 of JAQGOX010000423.1, forward strand.
CGGTTGGCGTCTGCATCGAAAGGTCTTTCGATCTGGTTATCTCTTTGATCGCGATTCTGAAAGCGGGCGGAGCCTACGTTCCGTTCGACGCAAAATATCCGGCTGAAAGACTCGCGCATATGTTCAAAGATTCGAAAGTTAGCGTTCTGCTGACCGATGATCAATCGCGCGACCTCGGCGGAGATCTTGTAAGCAAAATCAATCTGCGCGAGCAATTGAACGACACCGGAAACACAACGCTGAAAAACCCGAGCGTAGCTGCCACACCGGAAACGCTCGCGTACATTATGTACACTTCCGGTTCCACGGGAGAACCCAAAGGGGTCGCCGTTCCTAATCGAGCCGTGATTCGACTCGTAAAAAATACGAATTTCGCCGCTTTGTCGAAGGACGAGATATTTTTGCTCTTCGCACCGGTTTCCTTCGACGCCTCGACACTCGAACTGTGGGGCCCGCTTTTGAATGGAGCCACGCTCGCGATTTATCCGCCTGTGTTTGAATCGCTGGAACAGTTCGAGCGAGTTCTGAACCTGCATAAAGTGACAACGCTGTGGCTGACGGCTGGTCTCTTCAATTATATCATCGACCATAACGCAAGTGCCTTGCGTGGGGTGCGGCAACTGCTGGTTGGCGGCGACGTCTTATCAGTCGAGCATGTAAAAAAAACATTGGCGACGCTTCCAAAAACAGAGTTGATCAATGGTTACGGGCCTACTGAAAACACGACCTTTACCTGCTGCTACAAAATTCCGAAAAACTTAACGGGCGAACGCACGGTTCCTATCGGGCGGCCCATCAGCAACACCACGGTTTACATTCTGGACGAACATTTGAATCCGGTTCCAATCGGCGTTGCTGGCGAACTGTTAACCGGCGGAGATGGCCTGGCGCTGGAATATTGGAACCAACCGGAACTCACGGCCCAAAAATTCGTGCAAAACCCGTTTGCCGATAAAAGTGGTGAAAGGCTCTACCGGACCGGTGATCTCGCACGCTACCTTGCAGATGGAACGATCGAATTCCTGGGCAGGCTTGATAATCAGGTGAAGATTCGCGGCTTCAGAATTGAACTGGGTGAAATCGAAGCCGCATTGAACAAACAACGCAACGTTCAGAACGCTGTAGTGATAGCGCGCCGCGAAGCAGATGGTGTAAACTCCCTTGCGGCCTATGTCGTTCCCGCATTCGGCAGTCAGGTTGACGTTCAGGCAGTTCGGAACGAACTTGCGCGAGCGTTGCCCGGATACATGATTCCTACTTATATCACCTCGATCGATAAACTTCCGCTCAATGCCAATGGCAAAGTGGATCGTGCCGCCCTGCCCGCTCCCACCGCTCCGCAATCTGCGGAAGACATCGCCGCGCCCGCAAACGCAATCGAGGAACAAATTGCACAGATCTGGAAAAATATTTTGAACCTTCCCAAATTGAGCGTGACCGATAATTTCTTCGAACTGGGAGGCCACTCCCTGCTCGCCACTCGCGTGATCTCGCGAGTGAACCAGACTTTCAGCACGAATCTCTCGATTGCGGCGCTCTTCCAAACGCCGACGATTCGAACACTGGCTGATCGAATCGCCAGCGGAAATGACGCAGTCATTCCCATCGGAAACCGAACCACTTCGACGGGCGATTCGGCTTTGTTAGGTCGTCTTGATGAAATGTCCGACGCAGAGGTGGACGCACTCCTGCAGAACATGCTACCCGGTCAATGAAGCAAATTAGAATCTGCGATATTTTTTCAAATCGAATTACCCGTACCGCACCGATGGTTAACAAAATCTTTCTGGCATCGCTTTTTTTCATCACTCTCTCTGCATCCGCAGGGCAGGCAATAAATCGTGAAGCCAACACAACTTTGCGGTTCCCTCAGGAGCAACCCATCGGCGATTTCGAATTCTTCCAGACTGCGGGGGTCGGAGAATTCAATTTCGACAAACCAGTCGCCATTGCGA
>JAQGOX010000424.1 GCA_028293365.1 Verrucomicrobiales bacterium
TTCGGGACGAACTACGAGCCGCAGCCGAACTTCCGGTCCAGGAGAACGAAGTAAGCGACCGATCGGTCTGGTCCCAAATCGGAAAACCTGGACAGTTGCTGGAACAGATTCCCGCAGCGAAGCATCGTCGTGCGCTGTTATCGTTTAAAGAAGCGCATCCAGCCTGGGCGGATGTTGTGTTAGCCACCATGAATTCGGTGTCGGCAAAACTCTGCGGGGAATGCGCTACATTGCTGATTCAAGAGGGGAAACTCGAGCAATTGAAAGAGCACCTGGCGCGTTTGATCAGTCAGCACCAGGCCAGCAGTGAATTGCTGCTTTGGCTGGCTAAAGAACGTTCAGATTCGTTCGCGGATATTCTGGGGCCAGAAGTATTTCGAGCCATGTTGACCGCCATGGAACGCGATCAGTTCAATGAAAAACGTTCCAATCGCCTGCGTGATTACATTTTGGACGATCAAACTTTGCTGGTGGAACTGATCGGGTCGGCCGATTTGGAAGTGATCAAGGATCTCACCCGCGCGCTTCAGCTATCACCGTGCTTCGACGATATGGACAAGCGTTCCCTGCTGGCGCGCATTGTGAAGAGCTATCCCGCGGTTCAGTCGCTCATTTCCGGTGAAACAACAAAACAGGAGACGAACCTGATTGTGTCCTGGGAGAGTTTGGAACGTCGGAAAGAAGAATACAACGAACTGGTTCAGAAGAAAATTCCGGCTAACTCGAAGGAAATTGCGATCGCGCGCAGCTATGGTGATTTGCGCGAAAATCACGAGTACAAAGCGGCGAAGGAAATGCAAAAACTTTTAATGCGCCGCAAAGCGGAACTGGAAACCCAGCTCGTCCGTGCGCGCGGGACCGATTTCGCCAATGTTAAGACCGAGACAGCAAATATCGGCACCCGTGTCCATGTGACCGATCTCAACACGAAGAATCGCGAAAGCTATGCTATTTTGGGTGCGTGGGATTCGGATCCGGACAAAGGAGTCATCAGCTACCTCACTCCTGTCGCACAATCGCTCTTAAATCATAAGGTGGGCGATGAAGTGGATTTCGAAATGGACGGAACCAAAAAGCGCTACAAAATCGAATCCATTGAAGCCGCGAAAGTTGGTTAAACTTCGAGGCCAAAACATCACGCTGTTCGTCAAGCGCGGGAAGTAATTCCCGCGCTATTTTTTTTCTTGAGCCGCATCCGGTTTAGCTGCTTTCACCAACTCTTTGACGAGTTCGTCCACGGTCCACTCGTTCCCGATAATGATTTGCTGAATCTTTCCGTTGGCATCGACCACAACGGTCCGCAATTTGTGATCGTAGGTTCCGGCACGATAGACGTATTCCATACCGAACTGCTCAGTAATCGCATCGATATCGATCATCGCACCGGTGACAAAATCCCAGCGAGCCGGATCGTAATGATAGACCGTTGCGTAAGCCTTTAATTTCGCCGGGGTATCATTTTCCGGATCGAACGAAATGCTCATTAGATGCCAGTTGGTTGGGCCATTTGAAGCTGAAGCCATGCTTTTGGCTACGTCCGAAAAATGGCCTGACAGGCGCGGGCAAAACGTAGGAAAAGGGCAACGCGTAAAGAAAAAAGTGAAGGCCAATGCCTGGCCCTTGAAATCACTCAATTTGACGATGCGACCAAGTTGGTTCGTAAAAGTGTAATCAGGCATCTGATCGCCCACCGCTAGCGGATTGACTTCACGGACCTGTCGGACTGATTGATGCACCGGAGCGGCATCGACGTTGGTTGCTCCGTAAGCGTGGAGCTTTTCAATCCAGGCATCGTTGGTTGCCACCATCATGCGAAATGTAACCATGTCGCCAGCCTTAACCAACTTCAGTTCATTCGTCTCTTTGACTTCGAACGGCATGGTCATGGCCACCATATAGCCTGGAATTGCCTGATGCTTAATGACCACGGTTTTTCCATCTGACTCCAGGCGCTGGACGATGCCAGTCACACTGTACGAAGTAATCCCGGGTGCCGAAACCATTTCCGATGCAGGTTTTTTGCAAGCAGACAAAACCAGAACCAGCGCGAAGGCCCCTGCCATTAATTTTCCAGTGTCCATATCCTAAACAACCTTCAACGATTCGATGGCAGGCGCAAAGTGAAATCTTTGACAGCAATCCATCAGTCCTTATTCTACCCGAATTAATGCGCACTGTACCCGTCTCGCTTGGCAGCCGTTCCTACCGAATCCTGGTGGGAAACCAATTACTTTCCCGGTTGGGAATTGAATGTAAGAAACTCGGCCTGGGGTCGAAATGCGTCGTTATAACGGATGAAAATGTTGGGCCGCTTTATAGTAAATCAGCTATCGAAAATCTGCAGAAGGCCGGATTTGATCCCCGTGAAATCCGAATTCCGGCGGGAGAAACTGCAAAAAGCCTTAAAGTGGTCGAAGAGTGTTACAATAATCTTGCCGCGCAACGCATCGAAAGAAAGTCATTTGTAGTCGCTTTGGGAGGCGGTGTTGTGGGCGATCTCGCCGGATTCGTCGCAGCAAGTTATCTGCGTGGCCTGACCTTCGTCCAGGTTCCCACAACCTTGCTCGCACAAGTCGATAGCTCCGTTGGTGGAAAAGTGGGGGTTAATTTAAAAGCGGGGAAAAATCTGGTGGGCGCATTCTATCAACCCAGGCTGGTTCTATGCGATCTCGATTCATTGAAAACCCTTCGTGAGCGCGAATTTCGCGCGGGTCTGGCCGAGGTGATTAAATATGGGATTATTTATGACGAGGCTCTGTTCGGGCGGCTCGAGCGTGAAATCAAGGCGATTTTGCGACGCGACCCAAAAATCCTCGCTCCAATCATTGCGCGCTGCTGCGAAATCAAAGCGGACGTTGTTGGCCAGGATGAAACAGAATCTGGATTGCGAGCGATCCTCAATTTTGGACATACGGTTGGACACGGCCTTGAGGCGATTTCCGGTTACGGAAAATACCTGCACGGAGAAGCGATCTCGATCGGTCAGATCGTCGCGGCCCGGCTTTCGCAAAAGTTGCTGACTCTAAAGCAAGATGACTGCGACCGCATACGGAACCTGTTTGCGGCGGCTGGCCTCCCAGTTTCGATCAAGCTTACCGAAACGCAGAAAAATCGTTTGTTTGCAGCGATGACTCTGGATAAAAAAGTCTCCGATGGCGAAGTAAAGTTCGTACTGGCGCGCCGAATTGGCCACGTTGAGTTCGGCCACAAAGTGCCCCGCTCAGTCATCGATGAAGCTCTGAAAGAAACCAGCGAATAGGCGCAGGACATTTGCCAATTTAGAAGGACGCGGGTCCCCTACGAAAACCTCAGGCTTTATTGTCAGGTAACCACCCATGGACCCATTTACGCCTTTTTTTTTCGTAGTCACTCGGTTTGGCCAACTTTGTGCTATTCCATTCGGTCGCGGGCTTCCCCTGACGTCGGAGTCAGGTCAACGCCCACTTAAAGGCCCATTTAGTGCAAAGAAAACGTATCATGCTGCTTGGTTTCGCAGCAATAATGACTGGCTTGTTTTGGTTCAGGTTGAGCCAGCCAGCCTTCATTCCAGACACCCGGAAGGTAACGAACTTGCTTCCAGGGACCGCTGCGCGAACAGTGCCGCATGAACCAGGCTACTCCGCTCGACCCGGGACCTCGAGAGTCTCGGACATACAAGAAATCGCGCATGAATCAACTTCAGCGAACCTGGGGAAGACGAATACAGCGTGGCTTGGAGTCCCTCCAGCCGGAGAAATAAGCAAAAGCGCTCAACTTCAAATCGCCGCATTCCAAACTCTTAAAGCAAAAAGAACTCTGGAAGAACAAAAGATTAACTCACAATTGCTCCAACTGCTCGTTCCTCATCCATTTAGCGCCAGGGACGGAACCAATCTGGATCGGGCAATCGATCGAGACGAGACCGGCCGCCTCCAGATCGATTTAAAAGCGGAAATATCGGATCTCTTTCTCGGCCTTTTGCACGAAATGGGAGCCGAGATTGTGAACAGCTTTGCGGAGTATCAAAGCTGTCGCGCCTGGATTCCGATTGAACAGATCAAACACCTTGCCTCTCTGCCGTCAGTGATTTCAATTCGACCCGCCGTCAAGGGTGTGACGCACACCGGTAACATCACAAGTGAGGGCGACGTAACTCATCAGGCGGCCAGCGCGCGTGCCGAATATGGAGTCTCGGGAAATGGCGTTAAGATCGGAGTTCTTTCAGATAGCGTAGACCATCTCTCAGAATCGCAGGCTGCTGGCGAACTTAACGAGGTCAATGTGATCACGGGTCAAGCGGGGAATGGCGCTGGAGAAGGAACGGCGATGTTGGAGATCGTCCACGACCTGGCTCCGGATGCGACACTCTATTTTGCCACGGCGATGAACGGTCCTGCTTCGTTCGCGCGCAATGTTCGTGACCTGATTTCCGCCGGATGCAACATCATTGTGGACGATGTCGAATACTACGATGAGAGCCCATTTCAGGACGGAGTGGTGGCACGAGCCGTAAACACCGCCACCAGTGCGGGAGTCCAGTTTTTCTCGTCCGCCGGTAATTCAGGAAGCCTTAAAAGTGGTCGTGCCAGCACATGGGAAGGCGATTATAGCGCTGGTCCCAGCTACGCCAAAGGCGGCAACTATCATTTGTTCGAGTCTGGCGGCTTCAACACCGTCCTGGAGGCGGAAAGCGGCTCTTACGTTTCGCTTTATTGGTCTGACGCGCTTGGCGCGTCACGCAATGACTATGATATCTATGTCCTCGACGCCGCCGGTGAAAACGTGGTCGCGGCCTCCGATGACTTCCAGGGGGGATACCAGGATCCGTGGGAATTTATCCCCAGCGTGCAGGCGGGCCAAAAGATTGTTGTGGTGTGCTCGAGCGGCGCTCCTCGCTTTTTACATCTTGAAATCGGGAAAGGACGTCTGGAATACGGCACTTCGGGCAGTATTCGCGGCCATTCATGTGCCAGCGACGCTTTCTGTGTCGCGGCTGTCAGTGCGGCTTCATCCTTTCCGAACGCATTTGTGCCGGGGCTCTCCGAGCAGGCTGAATATTTTAGTTCCGACGGTTCGCGCCGCATGTTCTATGCGGCGAATGGCCTCCCGTTTACACCGGGAAATTTTCTTTCTACAGGCGGTATCGTGCGGCAGAAGCCGGACCTCGCGGCTGCGGACGGCGTGAGTACATCCGTTCCCAGCTTTAAGAATTTCTATGGGACATCGGCCGCCGCGCCCCATGCGGCGGCAATTGCAGCTCTGTTGAAATCGGCGAAACCAGCGTTGGCTCCGGACGAGATTCGCGCTGCATTAACATCGAGCGCATTAGATGCCGAGACGCCGGGTTTCGATCCAAACGTCGGGTATGGGATTGTGATGGCGCCCGGAGCGTTACGAGCGATCGGCCTCGTGGTCCAATCCGTCCCTAATCCGGACCCAGTGCGGCTTACGGTCTCCCTTGCGGGTCCGAAGGTTCAGATCGCGGCTGAGGGATCGGTGGGACAGATCTACGAAATTCAATCATCAAACGACCTGCTGAACTGGGGTTATGTGATTACCCTGCTCAACGAATTAGGATCCGTTTCGGCCAGTTTGGACCTGTCCAGCCGGCAGACATTCTATAGGCTCCTCGTTCATTAAGAACTTCGCCTGAACATCCCCGGATACAGTTACCAATCGGTTGGGCGATAATCCTTAAGGAATTTTCCCCAGATATGTTCGCCCGTATTAAATCCGGAGATTATCGGATCGACAATACGCGCGGCCCCATCGATCGCATCCAACGGCGGATGGAATTGATGATCCTCTGTTTTACGTTTAGCGATTTGAACCGGATCCTCATCGGTGACCCAGCCAGTATCGACACAGTTCATGTGGATACCATCCACCAGATAGTCGGCAGCCGAGGTGCGGGTCATCATGTTGAGTGCGGCCTTTGCCATGTTTGTATGAGGATGCCGCGTGGTTTTGAATTTCCGGTAAAATTGCCCTTCGACAGCCGAAACATTTACGATGTGCTTCTCGCGCTGAGGAGTGCGCATCATGAGGGCTTTCAATCGAGCATTGAGAATGAACGGAGCGATCGCATTGACCAACTGAACTTCCAATAGTTCAACTGAAGAAACCTCAGCCAACATCAGGCGCCATGAATTTCGCATTCGCAAATCGACCTGCTGAAGATCCTGGTCCAACTGTCCCTCTGGAAATAAATCTCTTTGCGCGGACAATTCCTCCGGCAGGAGTGGAACCTGCGATAGAACAGCCGCGTGAGTTAAACCGGCGACGCCGGACATAGGTTTATCAATCGATTCCGCTGCCCCTTCGCCGCTCGGCAGCATATGATAGCCGCGCAAGCCTTCGTAAGCACCGATCAAGCGGCGACTTTGCTCGGACATATCCTTTATCGACATGGTCTCCTGGGCCATCATGTGTTGGTAAAACTCGGGAGGTCGACGCACGGTTTGGCAGGCGTTATTAATAATGAAATCGAGCCGGTCACGTGTTTCTAGAAGGTGTTGGCAAAAAGCCTCCACGCTGGGGGTATGCCTCAGGTCGAGACCGAAAATTTCCAGGTGATCGCTCCATTGCGCGAAATCGGGTTCTTGTGCGTAACGCGTTGCGGAATCGCGTGGAAATCGGGTCGTTACGATAAGGTGAGCACCCGACCGCAGTAATTTGAGGCCGGCCTGATAGCCGATTTTTACTCGTCCTCCAGTGAGCAGCGCGACCCTGCCGCGCAGACCTGCAAGTTCCGTGCGCTTTTTGTAGTTCAAGTCCGCGCACGCCGGACAGAGTTGATCGTAAAACCAATTGATCTCGGGATAGTCGCGTTTGCAGATATAGCAATTCTGCGGCTCGACCACTTCTCGAAATTCCGGGTCATCCGCAACTTCGCGTTGCTCGAAACCGGAAGGAGGATATACATTGGGGGTCGTAAAAATGGTTTGGCGGCGGAGTTTGCGAATCCCGGTTTGCGCGAGTACGTTCTGGTCTCGTTGCACCTTTTGGGCTTTGTTCTGACTGCGCTTTGCCTTCACGAGCCGGCGCCTTTGGCCAACGTCTGGGCAATAAACCTGCCCCGCGGCTTCGATCAAGCGCGTTCGATCTTCCGCGGACAATTGCGCCAGCAACGCCCGGTCGCGATTGATCAGTTCCAAAAGTTCAATCACGGACGCTACCCTGTCCACGAGCGCGGAGCTTTCGCTTTTTTCTAAAATTATCATTCTGCCAATCGAAGCTTCATTTAACCGTCAAACCGATGGTGCTTGGTGAAGAATAGATCGGTTTACCCTTCCGGGGTACATAGCGAGCGATCACGGTTACACTGTGCCCCGGGGGTTTGTCGGGTCCCCAGGGCAATGCCAAACGATAGCCCAGCCCCATTGAAGTTTCTCCAGAAACCAGTTTTAGCTGGTTGGGAGTGAAGGACCACATATGCCGCGGCTTGTTCGCTTCTGGATTGGTCGCCTGACCAGGGGTATCAAACATCAATATGTCCAGGGTTCCCGAACGAATCGCCAAACCCTTGGCAACTGTTGTGGTGCTTGCATAAATACGAACGCCGACTCCGTCCGGCCCGGGTATGTTGTCCAAATTCAACGCTGCAGGAACGCCGAACAAATGAATCTCTTCCGGACTCGTGCCGGGAGTTACAGTCGCACACCCGCAAACCAAGCAACAGGCGGCGGCTACGTAAAGGCGCCGTCGAAAATTGCCTAATTTATTCGAAAAAAACACAAAACCCATTATGATTTGGGTTGCGGCAATTTCTTTTCCTGGAAGATCGGATCCGGGTAAAGCGGGTCAAGCAGTTGCTTCTGCAAGGGATCCCGTTTGATTTCATCTTTGATACCCGATTTGTCCAATTGCTCGCGCGTGTAATCTTCGATCGTCCGAATATTGGGGGTGCTATCGGCAACCTCAAGCACCTGTGGAGTCAATAGAATCAAAAGTTCTTTTCGATTGCGTTGCGAATGCTTGCTGCGGAAGAGCACACCCATGTAGGGAATATCTCCCAGCCAGGGCACTTTCAACGTTCGCATATCATCCGTAGTTTCGATTAATCCGCCGATAATAACGGTTTGCCCGCTCTGGACAGTTACCGTGGTCGTAGCACGACGCTCGTTGATGATGGGAACGTTGGCCGATTTATTGATGTTCACGGTGGAACTGCTGATCGAGCTATTGGTTGTTCCGATTTCCATTTTTACAAATCCGTCGGGACTGATCTTGGGGGTCACAGTCATGTTAACCCCAATGTCCTCGTAACGGAATGAATTGATAGTATCCCCTAGCTGAGTCACACGGCTGTCCGTAATCAGCGGAACACGCTGCCCGACATTGATGCTGGCTGGCTTATTGTCAGCCGTCACAATTTGCGGACGACTCAACACTTCAAGGCGTCCTTCGTCTTTCAACGCTTTCAAAAGAAACGAAAAATCTCCCCCGGCCGAAGTGCTGGAAAATCCAGTCAACTGATCCTTCAGGTTGAAATCAGTGCCGATGCCGTAATTTACATTCCCCTGTTTCCCGTTATAGCTCCACTGGAAACCGAGATCGGTGAGGGCATCAAGGGTCACCTCAGCCAGCATAACCTGAATGAGAACCTGGGATTGAGGTTTATCGAGCTCGTCGATGATATCTTTGATCTGATTGAAGTAGCGGGGGTTGGCGGATACCAGGAGAGTATTGCTCAACTGCTCGGCCACAACAGCAACCTCACGTTCGAGAACGCGCTGGTCGTTTCCAATGGCCTGCGCACCGAGTACAGTGCTGACCCGTTGGCGTTCCTGGTCGAGGAATGTCCGTATTGCGGTGGCCACATCGGCGGCCTGGGAATTTTTCAGTCTCACGACCTCCGTCTTGCGCTCGTTGGCCGGGCTGGAATCCAGTGAGTCAATGATTTGGGAAACAAGCTCGACGTAATGGTCCGTTCCGCCGACCAGCAGGCTGTTCGTGCGCAAATCAACAGTAACAGTCAGCGCATTTTGCTCGGCCGTCCCTACCGTCGCGGAAGCAACCTCCTCGTCCGAAATAGGAGCACCCGTTTCGTCGAGGTTCGGTCGCACCAGAGTGTATTGAATCGATCGTTGCTGTGTGGATGCTCCCGGAACGGCTGTCATACGAAACATCGACATCAGCAAGTCGGCCATCTGCCGGGCATCAGCATTTTGCAGCGCGAAAACCTTGATCTTGGCTTTTTGGGGCGAGCTGGCATCGAGCCTTCCGATGATCTGCTCGTGAAAATTCATATAATCGACCGGCCCTGAAACAATCAACGAATTCATGCGAGCATCCGCG
>JAQGOX010000506.1 GCA_028293365.1 Verrucomicrobiales bacterium
TGATGCAATTGTGCCTCCTTTTCGCCGCCACCTCTTGGATGGCATTCGGCTTCGCGGGATTTGCCGCGCCGCCCGTTGGACTTCCGGACGCAGTGGATTTTTTTGTTTCGACCCAGGGGAATGACATGTGGTCGGGAAAGTCTGCCGAGCCGAACGGAAAGGACGGACCAGTCGCCACGGTGGCGCGGGCTCGTGATGCGGTTCGGGCATTGCGCAAGATCATGAAGGAGCCGCAGCGGGTTCGGGTGGTGCTACGCGGTGGAATGTATTATCTCGATGCACCCGTCGAATTCGGTCCCGAAGATTCCGGGGTGGAGGGAACTCCGGTAATTTACTTAGCCGCAACTGGCGAGAAGGTGGTCCTGAGCGGAGGACGGCACGTAGATGGCGGACACCTGGGAGTGGTGAACCATCGCAGTGCGTGGATCGTGAACGTTCTAGGAGTGAAAGAAGGGCAATGGCATTTTCGTGAACTGTTCGTGAATGGCGCTCGCCGTCCGCGAACCCGGCTGCCACGAAAAGGGGAATATCGTATTGAATCGCTCCCTGGCTATACCGGGGACTTTTTGCGCAGCCCGACAAAGCGGTTTGTCTTTTCCACGGGCAACATCGATGCGACCTGGCCCAACTTGCACGATGTCGAAGTGGTCGGGATCACGCGCTGGCTCGACAATCGATTGCCCATCGAGAGCGTAGATGCGCAGACACGCACCGTCACTTTCGACCGTTCGAGTTTGTTCGCCCTCCATTCCGGAAACCGGCCCGAGCCCTACTGGGTCGAAAATGTCCTCGAAGCCCTCGATTCTCCCGGCCAATGGTATCTGGATCGGACACGGGGAGAACTTTATTATCTGCCGCAACCAGGAGAGGATGTGTCGGCGGCGGAGATTATCGCACCACGGCTGACGCAGGTGATCCGGGTGATTGGACAGAAAGGCGAGCCAGTCCACGACCTGCGTTTTGAAGGCTTATTCTTTGCGCACACCGAATGGCAGCCACCGGACGATTACGCCTCTTCGCTTCAGGCCGGGATCGACGTTCCCGGGGCGCTGCTATTCGATTATGCCGAACGTTGCGCGGTCACTGACGGTGGCATCGAACATATCGGCAACTACGGCATCGAGGTGGGAGTCGGTTGCGCGGACATTGAGATCGCGCGCAACCGAATTTTGGATATTGGCGCGGGCGGAATCCGGATCGGCCACTTCTTTTCATGGGAAACGGATGGATCCGGCCGGTTGACGGAGAGGGGTCTCGCGCGCAAGTCTGCCATGCCGAAAGGGTCCCACAGCAGGAGGATTACGGTCGATGGAAACGAAATTGCGCATCTCGGACGTTTTACTCCCGAAGCGGTCGGTGTGTTCGTGGGCGACAACGCCGAATGCAAAATCGTCCACAATCACATTTACGATTTGTTCTACTCCGGCATTTCAATGGGATCGGTCCAGGACTTCGGGCCGGTTCAGGCCTCCAACAATATCGTTGAATACAATAACATTCACGATATCGGACAGGGCATGCTCAGTGATCTCGGCGGCATCTATGCCTGCAGCACCCCGGGCAGCCGCATCGCGCACAACGTTGTGCATGATGTTTCGCGACGGGATTACGGCGGCTGGGGAATCTACCTGGACGAAGGCTGCCACGATTTGTTGATTGAAAAGAATGTTGTCTTCCATTGTCAGGACGGCGGTTTGTTCGCCCATCACAACCGCGACATTGTGACAGAGAACAACATTTTTGCCCTGAATCACGGGAGCCAGGTGGATCGCGGCGGGATCAGCGGTTTTGAACTCACCTTCCGGCGCAACATCGTCTTTTTCCGGGAAGGAAGTGCTGTTGGCAGCTATGGCATCGAGAGCAGCGGCCGCCAGTTATGCAAATTCGATCGGAATCTTTATTGGAACGCCGCAGGTGGGCTAATCCAGTTTGGCAGTAAAACCTTTGAGCAATGGCTCGCGACCGGGCAGGATAAGGAGAGCCTTATTGCTGACCCAATGTTTGTGAATCCGGAAAAAGGCGATTTTACGCTGCGCCCGAATTCGCCGGCAGGAAAAATCGGTTTCGAAGTATTGGTTGGGGTTGGTCATTAAGCTGGCCCTTTCGGCTCAGGGCTGGGGCGCTTCAGGTGAATATCGCCAGGTAAAATTTCTTTTCCGGTAAGAATCGACCCTCCTCCAATCGTCAACATAAAGATGCTTAAATGCCTGCTAACGATCCAACATGCGCCTAACCCTGCCTTGCCTGTCCTAGGTGGCAGTATAGCCGAGAACCTCCCGAACTCGGACGGCCCAAAGGGCCGTGAGAAAAAGCCCGGGGCTGAGGCGCAATGCCGATGCCCCGGGTAACAACGTCCAAAAAATGCGCGTTGAAAAGGGCGCGAGAGGCTTGGCAAACTCGCGCATGCCACCGTCGCACGCAAAGGTGTAACTCCACCGAATCTTCTGCATGATCTCTGTGCACGTTTTTTCATGTGGAGGGCGAGCGCCCAATCTTTATGATTGTCCAGTCCTTCCGTTTCGTTGAGGACTAAAAGCACGCAATCGAATTTTGAGCCAGGTTTTGTGTGAAAAATTGATTTTCTTTGTGCGATTTCGTCCCGAGCGGTGACTACTAGTCGATGAATGAGGAAAATGAACTGCTTCGGCGGTACGTGGAAGAGAACTCCGAATCGGCGTTCACAGAATTGCTGCGAAAACGCATTGACCTGGTCTATTCAGCGGCGCTGCGCCAGGTCAACGGAAACTCCCAACTCGCAGAGGAAACCGCGCAGGCCGTATTTCTGGATCTTGCGTGTAAAGCCCGCTCTTTGGTCCACCATCCTTCCCTGATTGGGTGGCTGTTTACCACCACTCGATTCATTGCAATCAATCTGTGCCGGACCGAACAGCGTCGCCGCGCACGTGAACAGAAAGCGAATGTAATGATCGAACAGGACTCGGACTCCGCCTGGCAGGAACTTTGCCCAATTCTGGACGAGGCAATGCAGGACCTGAATGAAAAAGATCGAGAAGCCGTACTGCTGCGCTTTTTCGATCGACAGCCCCTCTCGCAGATCTGCCAAAGATGGGGAACAACTGAGAACACGGCCCGCATGCGAGTGGAACGCGCCGTGGAGAAACTCCGGCTGAAGTTGCAAAAAAAAGGAGTTGCCACAAGCGCGTTGGCCGTGAGCGCATTATTAGCCGCTAAGAGTGTCGAGTCAGCCCCCTCAGAACTACAATCTCAAATCGCTGCCCGGCTGCCGGGAGTTAAGTCCCATCCTATCGCGGGCTCAAGTGTGCGTTCCCCGTTCTGGCGGCAAACAAAATGGCCTGCCGCGCTCAGTATCTTTTTTGTGGGAACGCTCATGCTCACAGTATGGCTTTACTCCGGGCGTAGCCGTTCCGGTGTTCGAGTTTCCAGTTCTTTAAATCAGTCCAATGCACCAATCCCGACGTTCAAAGCGCTTGGACCACTTCGTACCGGGGAGAAAAAATTGGCAGCCTCCGCATTGCCTGCAATTCCCAGTGGAACCCGTGCGAACGCCGGTTCGGCTATTGAGATCACAGCACTTGCTGCCGATAGCGGTAAACCAATCCCGAATACGATATTTGAACTTCGTACTGTGGCTGGAGAAAAACGGACACATCGAAACCTATCGACCTCGCGCGAGGGGGTCATTCTGATTTCCTATCCCGAAAACATTGCGCAATTTGAGCTGTTCAGTCGCACCGAGGGGTTCGCCGATACTCGTCTGGCCTGGCGTCCCGATCGCGGTGATAAAATTCCCACCCATTACACCCTGCGCCTGATCCGGCCGATTCAGATTGGCGGGACGGTGGTCGATGCTGATGGCGGCTTTGTTGCCGGAGCAAAGGTCTCTTTCGGTCACAGCGAAGATCCCAATTTAAGTAAATCACCGGAGAGCCACGCCTACTTTTGGATCGAAACGGAGAGCGATTCCACTGGCCATTGGCAATTGAACCGCATCGCGCCTGATATGCTTCGAGTGAGCAGCGGCGGTGCAACGCATCCGGAGCATGCAGATGCGCCCTATGTCGAACTCAAAGAGCATCCCGAAGCGATCCAAAGCCTCACGAACGGGACCTACATTTTTCACCTCGGCCGGACTATTGCGATTAGCGGCTTTGTTCGCGACGAAACCGGTCAACCGGTTGCCGGGGCACTGGTTGCTTCCGCGCACCTTGGCGATTCCTCCCGGCGCGAGGCAAAAACAGATGATGAGGGAAGATTCGCTTTAAGGAATGTTACTCCCGGTGCCAGCTATCTTTCCGCCCAGGCCGAAGGATTTGCGCCCGTTTCGATTAAGGTCGGGATCAACGAGACGAATTCTCCCTACGAATTACGGCTGAACCGTGGGAAAGCGATTCGCTTCCGGGTAGTGAATTCCGATGGGAAGGCGATCCAAAACGCACGTTTATGGTTGGATTCGTTGAACCCGATCGGCGGAAAATCATCCGAAGCATTGCCGGTCACAGTCCAATTCGAGGTCACTCTTGAAACAGATCTTGAAGGCCGGGCTGTTTGGACGAACGCGCCTGATGCGCAGCTTGTTTTCAGCCCGAGTGCGAAGGGCTACATGAGCGGTCAACAGGTCCGGGTGCGGCC
>JAQGOX010000509.1 GCA_028293365.1 Verrucomicrobiales bacterium
CACCCGAAACTGGGAGCGTCGTGGGAGGGGTTCGCCCTTGAGCAGGTTTTGAGCATGACGGGTGATCGCGAGGCTTACTTCTGGGCAACACACGGTGGTGCGGAACTGGATTTGTTGGTGATCTCGCGCGGACGAAAATATGGTTTCGAGTTCAAGTACGGGGACGCGCCGTCGATGACGAAATCCATGCACGTGGCGCTGAACGATTTGAAGCTGGAACGATTGTTAGTAATTCATCCTGGGAAAAACTGTTACGAGATGAACGAGCGGACAGAGGCAGTGACGCTTCCGAACCTGCGTGCGCGGCTTGTGCAGTCTGGTGTCAAAGTTTTAACGGTTTGACGGAGATTCGCTATGCTAACTGCCTGAGATGTGGGATCGACGACATTTCTGCAGGGTGTGGCCGTGTTGCTTACCCAGTCAGAGAAATAACAGGAGATCACAAATCACAAAATCTACGCGGGTGTTTTTTCCGCCTTTTTGCGGTAGAGCACCACCACGTTTCCAAGTAGAGTAACCAGGTGACTTGATGTTTTTTCGGCGAGCTCGGGAGCCAGTTGCTTTCGCTTTTCTTTAAGGTCGTCAAACTTGATTTTAATCAATTCATGGCTTTTGAGGGTTTCGTCCACCATCTTAATAAACTCGGGGCTGAGCCCAGCATGGCCGATTTTCAGCATCGGCTTCATCAATTGCGCCGCAGCCTTAAATTTTCGGACTTCAGCATTGGTTAACTCGGTCATACGTTAAGAGTAACGGGTGCGATGCGCTCTGTCACGATAACGGTGGAAATTACGTTTAAGCTTAGGTTTAACCATGGAATCGAATTTTGCGATGGCGCTGCCCAAGGCCTATGAAATCATTGATAAAGGGATGAGCGACGGGCTGCATCTCGGTGGGCAGCTCTATATTTCGAAAGCTGGCATCACGATTATAGACACGGGTTTTGGAATGCGGGAGCCGGGCATTCTGATGCAACCGGAAGATTTGATGCTGTGGTTGTCGAACACAAAACCTTTAATGGCGGTGGTTTTTGGACAGCTTTTGGAAAGCACCTCTCTTTCATTGAAAGATCCGGTGGCGCAGTGGATTCCGGAGTTTGCGGTGGGCGGAAAGGACTCCATATTAATCGAGCATTTGTTAATGCACACGGGTGGCATTCGCCACGCGGATACCATATCGGAGAACTTTTCCTGGGACGAGACGATCGCCAGAATTTGCGCGATGCTGTTGGATCCGGAATGGATTCCCGGAGAGACCGCGGGGTATCATGTTTCGGGAAGCTGGTTTATTTTAGGGGAAATTGTTCGCCGCATCATTGACGAGGATCTGTCCCGGACCTTCATCGAAAAACTATTCGCTCCACTAGGAATGCAAAATTCCCGACTAAGCCTGTCAGCCGCCGAATGGAATGAGTCCAGAAAAAGGTTGGCTCCGATGTTCATCGCCAGTGGAGGAAATTTGAATCTTCATCCCGTCTTGAATGCGCCAGAATACGCTGCTTCGCCGCGCCCGGGGAGCAGCGGCCGCGGTCCGATTCGTGAGTTGGGGCTCCTTTACGAAATGCTGCTTAGGAGTGGGATCGGAATTCGTGGAAATGTGATAAAACCGGAGACTTCGGCAATGCTCGTCACCCGCAGTCGGATTGGGAAGTTCGATCAAACGTTTCGGCACATTATCGATTGGGGTCTTGGTTTCATCGTGAATTCGAACCAATACGGCGCGGAAACTTTGCCCTATAGCTTCGGACGACACGCTTCCGCTGATACCTTCGGTCACGGCGGAGCCCAAAGTTCAAGTGCGTATTGCGATCCGAAGAATCAACTGGTGGTGGCGTGGGCCTTTAATGGCATGCCCGGTGAAGTGCGGCATAAGAAGCGGGGACGGGAATTGAATTCGGCAATTTACGAAGACCTGGGGCTTGCAGTGCCGTCCTGACCACAATCTATGATGAACTTTTGACAGGCGTGCGGGCCGCCTCAATTAACTCCCAAAATTTCGGATTCTCCTGGAGGGCTTCATCTTCGCGAATAGGGAGATTTGAGCGATAGAGAAAGTCGCGCAAGGTGTTGCGGCTCATTATGCGATAGACCACCACGCCCAGGTCGTGCCGTTCGAAATAGATCCGATAATCGCCCAGGCGGAATCGATGCAATGTCTTCCCGGCACGCTCGAGTTTGCCGAACTTCTCGCCCTGACTATGCAAATCATGAGGCAGACCGCGAAATTCACCGAGAATAAAGAGCTGTAACTCTTTAGGCATTTTCGCCAACTCAGCGGCGCTAGTTGGGTTGAAAATAATCTGGAATGGACTCATTTCGATGGGGGATTGTATGGTTTGAAGTCCTCCCGCCAAGAAGATTCGCCACTTGCCCGGCTGCTTGTCCCCGATCTATTTTTAAAACAGGCTCCAGGAAAAAATCAGAGCGTCGTCACCTCCGCTGCTACATTGTAACGTCTTACCCGTATCGGTAGGGCCTGGTGAGACTGAACGTATTCGGAAGATGACGGAGTTCGCGGATGCTTCCCTCTGAGAGGAGCACTTCGACGATATCGAATCGAATTTTGACCTCTGGATATTTCAACAAGCGCAAATATTCCATGGCAGTCAAAGAGAGTCGTCTCTGCTTATCCTTGTACACCGCTCGTGCGGGACGGGTCCACTCTTCGGAAGATCGAGTCTTCACTTCGACAAAAACGAGGCAGTCCTGGTCTCGGAAGACGAGGTCGATCTCTCCATGGTCCGAGGTGAAATTCGCGGTCAGAAATTTTAACCCGTTCCTTTTGAGTTCTTTTTTGGCGGCACGTTCGCCCATTAGACCATGTCGCAAATGAAGCGGTTTCGCTTTGACGCTCCACCGTTCGAACATGGCAGTCAGGGTCATGTTTGCGAAAACAATTCGGGATCCCTGGCGCGAATCGGCGCAAAGCTGCGCCGATGGATGGCGCACGGACCATGGCGCTGGAGCGCCGCAAGATGCCGCGGAGTCGAATAACCCTTATGTTCGTCGAATCCGTAATCGGGAAACTGAGCGTGATACTCGACCATGATGCGATCGCGAATCACTTTGGCGATCACACTCGCGGCAGCTATCGAATAGCTGCGCGCATCGCCGTCAATGATTGGGGTCTGCGGATGTTTGATCGTGCTGATATGCGGGCCATCCACGAGAGTATGCTCAGGACCTGGGGCCAATTGTGCCAAGGACTCGTTCATCGCACGCAGTGAAGCCTGCAGAATATTGATCATATCGATCACTTCCGGGCTAATGACCGAGTATGCGTAACAGACCGAAGAATCCTCAGTGAGGATTTTAAAAAACTTCTCGCGCTCGTCTTTGTCGAGTTGTTTGGAATCATTCAATCCGCGAAGTTTTCGCGGGAGGCCCTCCTGAATCCAGTGAAGCGGCAACTGGACAGCGGCAGCGACGACCGGCCCGGCTAGAGGTCCACGGCCTGCTTCATCGGTTCCAGCGACGCGAGAAACACCGAGTTTCAAAACGGCGCGTTCAAATTTAAAGCGGTCCAGAGCCATGCCAGATGTATATCTACAGAAATAGCCGCGTCGGGGTCAATCAAAGAGGATCAGCACGATCTCGAATTGCAAAAACGGAGACTATCGAAGAGTATAAATGAGTGTCTTCACGTCCACTACTAAAGAGAATTGGGGCCGTTAAACCAATGTTTGCGATGACTTGCGC
>JAQGOX010000515.1 GCA_028293365.1 Verrucomicrobiales bacterium
TTATTCCGCTTTAATGTTGCCTCGTCCGCACGCTGCAACAATAACACTCCCACTCCTTCTCCAGGAACATACCCGTTGGCCGACTGATCAAAGGTTTTGCATCGCCCGTCCGGACTCAACATTCGCGCCTTCGAAAACGACAGATATTTCCACGGAGTCAGATTTAGCGAGATCCCGGCCACAATCGCGTAATCTATCTCACCCGAACAAAGCGCCTGCCGGGCTTGATGTAGAGCGACCAGGGAAGATGAACACGCCGTATCCAGCGAGATGCTCGGACCTGAAAGCCCCAAAAAATAGGAAATACGGTTCGCTAGTATGCAGCCCAATGCTCCAGGATATGAAAACGCGTCAACCGCTGAATTTGCTTGAAGTCTATGCTGGGCATAATCGAGCGACATCATCCCCACGAACACACCCGTGCGCTGCTCACGTAATTCTTCGAGACTAATTCCCGAATCCTCGATAGAACACCACGCTTCTTCCAGGAGAAGCCGTTGTTGCGGATCCATACTTCGGGCCTCTCGGGGAGAAATCCCGAAAAAGCGAGGATCGAATTCATCAACACCCCGGAGAAACGACCCCCACTTGCTCGAACTACGATTTGGATTCTCGAACTGTTCGGAGTAAAAACCCTCCAATGGCCAACGATCAGAAGGAATTTCCTTAATTAAATCATCTCCCGCTGCCAGATGTTCCCAAAACGATCTATATCCCTCTCGTTCCGAAAATCGGCAGGCTAGTCCAACAATCGCGACATCCTTTTGAACGACAGAAGGGTCCATGATAAAATATTGGCGATGCGGAGGTATTTCTCCTGCATCCTTCGATTCCCGTTGCAGCGTTCCAGATAAGCTTTCTTCAGGCCGTTTTGCAAGAAATTAATCAGTCGGGCTGGCACTCAACGACTCGCAAAAGTTCCCTCGCATAGAGTTCGGCTCATACGTTTTGAAAAAATGCTTAGGTCTTGAATCTCGCCTCCAATTACCATTAAACTACTTTTAGCTTCGGAGCGCGAAGCTTTGGTAAATGGTGAACCCACTTTTAACTCGGTCGATTAACAGCGACTCGGCTCCGACATCCGTCATCCAGCCTGAATCTCTCGGCGCACTCGGTTTTCGCGAAAAGCACGGCATTCGCTATGCCTACCTCTCAGGCGCTATGTACAAGGGGATTGCGTCCGCGTCTCTGGTTATCCGAATGGCCAAAGCCGGTCTTCTTGGTTATTTCGGAACCGGCGGCTTGCGCGTGGAGCAGATAGAAGAAGCGATCCTCAAGATTCAACAGGCTCTCGGTTCAGGTGAGGTTTTCGGCATGAATTTGCTCTGCAATCTCATCAAACCGGAATACGAAGACGCCACGGTGGATGTTTTCTTCCAGCATGGCGTGCACCGTATTGAAGCCGCCGCCTATACACAAATAACCAGCAGTCTTGTCCGATATCGCCTCTTCAACGCCACCCTTGGGCCGGACAATTCAGTCCTCGTCCCAAACCACGTTCTCGCCAAAATCTCCCGGCCGGAAATTGCGGCTCAGTTCCTTAGCCCCCCGCCGGAACGCATCGTCCAGAAACTACTGGCGGCCGGAAAGATTACACCCCAACAGGCAAGTCTGGCCCCACGCATTTCCATGGCGGACGACATATGCGTTGAAGCGGATTCGGGTGGCCATACGGACAATGGCGTCGCCTACACCCTCATGCCGGTCATGTTGCGTATGCGCGACGAAGCGATCGTCAAGCATGGCTATGACCAGCCAATTTTTGTCGGAGCAGCCGGCGGAATTGGCACCCCCCACGCCGTTGCGGCTTCCTTTATCATGGGAGCGGATTTTGTCCTGACCGGTTCTATAAATCAGTGCACCGTGGAAGCAGGCACCAGCGATCTGGCAAAAGAGCTGCTGGCGGCTGCCAACGTGCAGGACACTGAAATGGCGCCAGCCGGAGATATGTTCGAAATTGGAGCGAAGGTCCAGGTATTAAGCAAAGGCCTCTTCTTTCCAGCTCGGGCGGCTAAATTGTATGAACTCTATAAGCGCTTCGAGTCTTTAGATGAAATCGATGCCAAAACCCGTGAGCAATTGGAGACACGCTATTTCAAGCGAACATTTGAACAAATATTCGAGGAAACTCGCGAATATTATCAAAAGCTCGCACCTGAACAAATACTACGTGCGGAGAAAAACCCTAAAGCCAAAATGGCTCTGATTTTTCGCTGGTACTTTGTTCATTCAACGCGGCTGGCCCTTAAAGGTGAACTGGAGGGAAAGCTCGATTTTCAAATCCATTGTGGACCGGCACTTGGATCCTTCAATCAATGGGTTCGAGGGACACCACTCGAAGACTGGCGCAATCGGCATTCGGATGAAATCGGCGAATTGCTCATGAAGGGAGCTGCGGAACTCCTCAACAGGCGTTTTCGCCAGTTTGTTGGCCTCCCATATTCCGAAGATTCAGGCAACCAACTTCGACGCTGACAGCCTATAAAAAAAGGCCGTCGTATTTTAAACGGCGGCCATTGTAATTAACAAAGAATTCTCCAGCGGGCAAATTGCAGCCTGCGGTTTTCAGCAGCGCTTCTTTTCAGTCACGTCCCGAACAACCTTCATATCCGCAATTGAATCCAGAAGGTCTGAGGGTGCCTCCGCTGCGATTGGAAGCGCTATCCGCAATGCTTTGCTCTGATTGCGCAGCATGTCACGCAATGCTCCATCTTTTTTATTAGTCGAGGATTTATCACGAGCGTCCTCGTATTCTTCAATTCCCTTTTGAACCGCATCAGCCAGTTTCCGGGCGCTTGAACTCAGTCCCTTTTCGAGCTCTTGAAGTGCTCGCAACGGACCGCGCGAATATTTGCGTTTCTTTTTCTTTTTCTCGATTACGACGATTGGTGTGGTGGTCGAGATGGTTGCTTCAGCTTGCATAGATTTATTTTCTCCCTTAGTGGTTAACTCATTCCCTTCGGCTTTGGCTTCGCCCGATTTTTTAACCGATGATGTCGAAAATCGTTTTCCGCTTCGGCTTTTTTTCATAGATGATTACGACCGGAAGCAACTCTTTCCCATCCAACTCAGATCCCAGTTGCGACTGCACCTGCGCAATCGCCGATTCAACTTCAGTATGGTAAATACCTTCGCCCCTCTTTAATTGTTTGACCTTCTTGCCGCTGGTTCTTCCCAAATCGATGATAATAGGCCGAACTTTGGCACTCTCCGAGTGGCTCTTGGAAGCAGATACAGTCATGGAAAAAATTCGTATACCAAACGATCTCGAAACACAAGCTTTCTTTTTCTCAACGATTAAAATCAGTATTAGAAAAACTAAAATTCCGCACTAAGACTTGACACGCACGCGTCAATTTCTAGAGTGCCTCGATTGATCGCGGGAAATCGGGGACCTTAGGCCCAAACAATGCACTTCGCTTGAACACCAGGCCCAACGCCTTTCTTCGTGTCACGCTGCCAATACTTATCGTGGCGGCAATCGCTTCCATTCTATTTTTTGTTTTCAGGAAAAAGCCGGCATCGCCACCGCCATCCAACATTCCACCGCCGAAAGCCGAAGCCTTCCTGGGCCGGATCGCACCCGATGGAGATAGTATTAATATTGCCATGCCCGCCTCCTCCTTTCCGGGGCCTTCGCCTGTCAAAGAAATCCTGGTCACGGAAGGGCAAATGGTTACCAACGGCCAGGTGCTGGCCACCCTGGAAAACCATGAGCGGCTGGACACGGCGTGGCGGGCGGCGCTCGCACAGACAAAGGTCGCCGAGCGCCGTCTTGCACAAGTCAGAGCCGGTGTCAAACCTAGCGAAATCGCCGCGCAACGCGCTGAAATAGCCCGTCTCAAAGCCGACCTGGGAGCGGCGCGCATTTCGAACGAACGGAACCAGAATCTGCGACGCCTCGAGGCTATTTCTAAATCGGAACTCGAGCGCGCTCAGCTATCCTTCGAAACAGCGCAAAGATTGCTTGAGGCCGCGGAACAAAAACTCCACAGCCTCGAAGAAATCAGTGACGTCGATACTGCGCGCGCTGTCGCGGAATTGGAAGCCGCTAAAGCCGAAGCCGACCATTCCAATTCGGAAGTTCGGCAGTCGTTGATTATTTCCCCCATCGACGGACAGGTTTTAAAATTGAATTGCCGCCCCGGCGAAACCGCCACCAGCAAAGGCATAGCCACTGTCGGCAAAACCAATCGGATCGTTATTGCAGAAGTTTATGAAACAGACGCGCCTCGATTGAAGTTAGGCGCTCCCGCCGAAGTATCTGGCGTTGCGCTTCCGGGCAAACTCAGCGGAAAACTTTCCAAAATCGGCTGGCAGATTCAGCCCAATCGTCTCTTTTCTCAGGATCCGGCCGCGGCGAACGATGCGCGTGTGGTCGAAGTCGAAATTCAGTTGGATGAACCCGCGAAGGTCGAGCGCCTTGTAAACGCGCGGGTCTACGTCGTCATGCGGAACGAATAATCTTCATCCATCACTCGGAATGGCCGGCCCAAAACTGAACATCCCACTTTCCTGGTGCCAGCTTACCTGGGATAAGCTGCGTCTCCTGGCTGCGGTTTCGGGCATCGTTTTCGCCGTGATGCTGATGATGATGCAATTGGGTTTCCGTGATTCGCTTTTTATTGCGGCAGTCCAATTCCATCGCGCACTTGCCGCGGATCTCGTTTTGGTGAGCACTCAATACGAATACATGATTGCCACAAAAGTATTCAGCCAGCGCCATCTCTACCAAACTCTTGCAGTGAACGGGGTCAGCTCGGTCTCCTCTCTTTACGTCGGTTTGGTCAATTGGAAAAACTGGCAGACCAAACGCGAAGTCCCGATTTTCCTGATTGGATTTGATCCAGCTTATCCCGCCATGTCACTCCCGGGTCTTAAGGAATCGCTTCCTCAGACCAAACTTCCCGACACGGTATTGTTTGATGTGGGGTCCAAGCCCGATTACGGCCCAGTTACCGAGATCTATCGCGATAAGGGAACTTTTTCGACCGAACTGAATGGAAAAAAAGTTGAAATACGCGGTTTCTTCCAACTCGGTCTCTCTTTCGGCGCCGACGGAAATCTGATCACGAGCGACATGAATTTTTTTCGATTGCTTCCGAATCGAGATTCGAGATTGATCGATATTGGACTGATTCGGCTCGCGCCCGGCGCTGACCCCAATACGGTAGCCGTCAATATCCGAGCGGGTCTTCCACCTAACTTGCGCGTGATGACTCTAAAAGAGTACATCGACTATGAAACAAATTATTGGGCCAAACGCACTCCGGTCGGTTTTATTTTTAACCTCGGCGTTCTCGTCGGATTCATCGTGGGATCCGTTATCGTTTACCAGATTCTTTACACCGATGTGGCCGACCATTTAAGCGAATACGCCACCCTCAAAGCGATGGGTTATTCGGACGGTTATCTGTACAAGGTTGTCATAAAAGAAGCCCTGCTTTTGGCGATCCTTGGTTTCATCCCCGGATTCATATTATCTACCGGCCTGGGAATTCTCACGCGAAAGATGACTCTACTCCCAGCCTATATGACCTGGGAGCGAGCCCTCACGGTTTTGGTTTTGACCATTACAATGTGTGTCGGCTCGGCCATCCTTTCCCTTAGAAAACTGCGATCAGCCGATCCCGCTGATATTTTCTAACATGCCCGACAAGCCGCTCATTGTTGCCGAGAACTTGAATCACTATTTCGGTGAGGGAACTCTGCGCAAACAAATCCTTTTTGAAGTCTCGACCACTTTCCATCCCGGCGAAATCGTCATTCTGACTGGCCCATCCGGTTCCGGCAAAACGACCTTTCTCACCCTCGCCGGGGCATTACGGTCCGTTCAGGAAGGGAGCATGCGCGTGCTCGACCTCGAACTCAATGGCGCCGCTCCATCCTCGCTCGTCGCCATTCGTAAAAATATCGGATTTATATTCCAGGCGCACAATCTTATCGACTCTCTGACAGCTCGGGCCAACATCCAAATGTCCCTCCCGCTCCACGGTCCGATTTCAAAAAAGGATGCAGATGCTCGCGCGACCGAAATCCTGGAGGCTGTGGGATTGGGTCACCGTATGGATTATTATCCCTCCCATCTTTCCGGTGGCCAGAAGCAGCGCGTCGCCATCGCCCGCGCGCTCGTTGGGAAACCAAAAATCATTCTCGCTGACGAACCCACGGCCGCCCTCGATAAAAAGAGCGGGCGCGAAGTGGTGGAACTGCTGCAGGGATTGGCCCGTCAACAAGGTGTAACCATCCTGCTGGTTACCCACGATAACCGTATTCTCGATATTGCCGATCGCATTCTTACACTGGAGGACGGCCGGATTTCCACGTTCGCCCGTGGACTCACTGCAAATGCCGGTCAAATGCTCAACAGCCTCGCAAGCCTCAATCGCCGTGGGATGCTTGCCAAAGAAATTCGCGATCTCAATCCAAAGAAGTTTGTTGAAGTGCTTCAGGAATCGACCAATGAACTCGAGAATTTACTCCGCACGTTGGACATGGCTCGCAAACATCTTAGCGAGACAATGTTGAACCAGGTTCTCCAGGCTGCCACTGAAAAGATCGCAGAACTGCTTCAGGCAGATCGCGCCACCCTCTTTATCGTGGATCGAGTGAACCAGAAGCTCCACTCAAAGGTCGCTCTTCACGCCGGAGACGAACC
>JAQGOX010000562.1 GCA_028293365.1 Verrucomicrobiales bacterium
AGCCAATAAAGCAAGGGAGCGAGCAGGGCGCCGCCAATGAAAACGGCGACGATGTAAATGAGCAACGCTCGCAACGGTCGCATGTCCGCGACGATAGAAAACAATCGAGGGGAACGCAATCAGGGATTGGGAAGGGTTGAGGACGGATGCGAAATCTTTACCCACCCGGGCAAGACCATGCCGTCCCAGTGAATTGAGACAGTTTCATAATGGGAGGTATGTCGCGACTCATGCCTCACTCAATACAAATAATTTTCGCTGGTTTGAAGCTTTTTGGCTGCGGCGCGGTTTCCTTTGTTTCCTTCCTCGCAGAACTCTGTATCTTCGTCGCCGTGTCAGTTCAGAATCGAATCGTAAAAGTTCAGAAACGCAACCGCGCGCTGGTCCGGTTCGATGAGGCCAGGATTTGTCGCGCCATTTTTCGCGCCGCGGAATCCATCGGCGGCTTTCTCCAGGATTTTCTCCCGGGTATTAACGACAAGATTTTTGAAATGTGCCGCTCGGATGAAATGATCGCGGATTTCATTTCCAATACCGCTATCGTTTGCCTCAATTCAAATCCGCATCACCTGATCTCCAACTTTCCGCCGACCATCGAGACCATCCAGGATGAGGTGCTGCACGCCCTGCGCAGCTACGGTTTTCAAAACACGGCGGATGCCTACGAATGCTATCGTTGGGGCCGGCATTGGCTGCGTGAAGGCGCCATCTCGCAGGATAATTTCGTGGGCAACGGCTTTCCCCGCGCCACCATGGCAAAAACGCACGCCTGGAATCACCTTCGCGGCTGCGACACCGTGGTGCGCCTGAATGAAATCGTGCGCGAGGGCAAAATCAAATCGCTCGTGGCCGAGTCGCTCGACGTTTATGAACGTTCCCTGGATGAAGCCGCCGGCAAGGTGATTTCCCGGTTGAATGCAGGCGATAAAATTCGCGTGATGTGGGTCAGCGGTCCGAGTTCTTCCGGCAAGACCACCACGACCGTCAAACTCACCGAGCGACTGGAAAAACACGGCCTGCGCTTTTTGATGCTGAACCTCGACGATTATTTCTGGCCGCTGGTCGAGCATCCAACAGATTGGATCAACGATCGCAATTATGAAACTCCCGAGGCGCTCGACATCCAATTGCTCAACGAACACCTTCGCGCATTGCTGGACGGCAAGACGGTCGAAAAACCCATCTACAGTTTCAAGGAAGGCAGGCGCATGGGCACCAAACCCATCAAGTTGGAAGAGGGTCAGGTGCTCCTGTTGGATTGTTTGCACGGGCTTTATCCGCCCATCACGGAAGGCATTGACGCCTCGATGCAATTCCGGCTCTACATCGAGAATCAGAACATGCTTTATGAAGGCGACGGCAGCGGAAAAAAACTGACCCGCTTCACCGACCTGCGGCTGATTCGCCGCATGCTGCGTGATTCGCGCCATCGCAATCACAGTCCGCTGCGGACCATCCTGCATTGGCATTACGTCAGGTCAGGGGAATTGTTCAGCATCATTCCCTTGAGCGGTTCCGCCGACTACATCATCAACGGCGGTTTTCCTTTCGACCTGCCCGCGCTGAAACCGTTCTTCGCCGGACTCAACGGTCTCTTGCCCAAGCCGGAAGACTTCGAATCCTACGCTGGTTTCCTGGACGCGCTCATCCGTTACGAGCACGTGAAACGAGTGATCGAAAGTGTCGAGGGTTTGACCGTTGAACAGGCCGCGGATTACAACATTATTCCGGGAGATGCCGTGATTCGCGAATTCATCGGCGGCAGCACAATCAAGATTCCGCATAACGAGTAACGGTTTTCGTCCTCTTCCATCGAGTTTGGGGACAACAACGACGTATATTACAAACCATTGGCAATCTGCGCGAGTCGTGCTAAATAGCTTTGGTGGCACACGCAGATATTGAAACTCAAACGAGCACCTCACGGTCGCCCGGACCGTTCGGCCGCTTCTATTTGCAGGAGCTGCTCAACAGCGGAGGCATGGCTGACATCTGGCTCGCGACCGATTCGAAAAACAAGCCTTACGCTCTGCGTCGCATGCTCGAAAGCTATAAATGGAATTTTTTCGCCAAACGCCGTTTCCTGCGCGGCTGCGAAATCCTCGCCACCATTTCTGACAACGACAACATCATCAGTTACGTTGAGCACGGCAAAATAAAAGGCCAGCCGTATCTCTTGATGGAATATGTCGAAGCGGAAAATTTGAAGGACCTTTATAACCAGCACGATCCGGTCCTGACCGAGAACGTCGCCCAAATCCTCATCGACATGGCGAGCGGTCTGGAACACATGCATGAGAACGGCTACATGCATCTCGATTTCAAGCCGGAAAATGTCCTTGTGACGCGCAATGCTGGCGTGCGATTGGTGGATTTCGACCTGGCCCAACCGATCGATGATAAGCCGCTCAAACTGTCTAAAAATCCCGGAACCCCGGCTTACATGGCCCCGGAGCAATTGCGCGGCGAAGCGATCACCCACCGTGTCGATATTTTTGCGTTTGGCGTCGCCGCTTACGAATTATTGACCAATCAAAAACCGTTTCCCGGCGAGACCCCGGCGGAAATTTTAAGAAAGCAAACCGACCGCTCCGGATTCTTCACTTTGCGCCAGCTCAATCCCGATGTTCCCGCGAACCTCGAAAAGGTCATTCTGCGGTGCATCGAATCCGACCCGGAAAAACGCCATCCATTTGTAGGCGTGATGGCCCGGGAATTGAAAGCCGCGCTTTACGTCTGACGTCTTGCTCGCGGCGTAAATCTTTTTCCAATAAGGCGCGTAAGTATTGGCGGATAGGCCTACTTATCCTCCGCCTCAAACCCCGCCACGATCGGCCGGTGATCTGACCCAATGCCCCAGTTCGGCATCGCCAGCACATAGGTTTCCTTTTTGACCCACTCGCGGGCCATACCCGGGCTTAGCAGAAT
>JAQGOX010000601.1 GCA_028293365.1 Verrucomicrobiales bacterium
TGCCGCAAAATTTGATTCGGTCCATGTATTACATCGCACTGAAAAGAACGGCCTCGGTCGCGCTTACTGCGCTGGGTTCGCCTGGGCATTGGAACGGGGTTATGAGTTCATATTTGAAATGGATGGCGATCTCTCCCACAATCCGGCAGACATCCCGGCCTTTTTAACAGCCGCTAAAAGCGCCGATCTTGTAGTCGGATCGAGGTACTCGGGAGGAATTCGAGTCATCAATTGGCCGTTGAAGCGATTAATGCTCAGCCTCGCTGCCGCCAAATACGTCCAATTGATCACCGGTATGCCGATCACCGACCCAACCGGCGGTTATAAATGCTTCCGAAGAAACACACTCGCTGCCATCGATCTGAATGAGGTCCGCTCCAACGGGTATAGCTTCCAAATCGAAATGACTCACAAAGTCTGGCGCAAAGGGTTGCGCATTGCCGAGGTCCCGATTGTTTTTACCGACCGCTGTGAAGGTCGCTCTAAAATGTCCGGGAACATCGTGCAGGAAGCTCTGGTAATGGTTTGGCGGCTGCTGGTGCAAAATGGTTTTCGACGTCGGCCGAATTGCATAGATGCGCGTTCGAATTGACTTGATCCTATTGAACTTCGGCCAGAACCGTGCTAGCGGGTTAGATTGTTCTGCCTCATATATTTCGAATTGAAGCTTTCCTGATTCGCTAATCTCTATTTAATTGGCTGCGTGTTGGCAGCGTGGAAAACCGGAAATTCGCATATTGCTATAGTTATAGCGATTGCCGCCCTCTCCCTGATCCTTCTGGGTTTGGTCGGACGCGAAATTTACTTCGCTGTGAACCCCGATAAGCGGCCGTTAAAACGCAAACGCCGCCGCTGAGAGTGTTTTAAAAATAGATCGGAACAGGGTTTGCGAGCGCGGCGGGGCCGATGCCGAAGGGCGACGAGTGCCCATATTCGAGAGAAATCTGCAACCGAGGGCAACGAAGGCAGTCACTGCGGCCCGCCGCAAGACCGGCCGGGATATTTTTAAAACACGCTCCGAGACTCGATCCCCATTCGCTCTTTTTTCAATGGTTGGCATTTGCTGGGTTTTCCGGCATGCTCGGGTTTGTGACCCTGCGCAGCCCAAACCCACGGGTTCGCTTCACGCCATTTTGGCGTGTCCTCATGAATGTTCACAGACCTGGCAGGAATCTTCTCGATTCGCCCCAACCACAACCAGTCAGCATCCTCCTCTATGAACGCTGAAATCCTTGAACCAACCCAGAGTCCCAGACATCTCGGACTGCAAATCAATCTCTCCGGCGCCGGCCGAGTACAATTAACTCAGCTACTGGCAAAGAACTCAGAAACCGCAATTTACCGCACTACCTACCCTGGTATTGTCGTCAAGATTTTCGACCTGCACTGCGGCAAGCCTGATGAGATTAGTTACGGCCCGTATATGAGCTTCACGCTCGAACAAGCCAACTTCGAAGATATTCTTGAAATACCGGATTTGCGGCCCCTCGTGCCGGCTTATTATGGTTCGAATATCGATTACGAAAAAAAGTATGCGTTCATCGCGATGGAATACCTGGAGGGTGCAGACTTAAAATCGTGGTGCGAACAAGCGGCATTGGATGAATACCAGGCCAATTGGATTACGGATTTCAAACAGGCAATCCATGAATCTATGGCGATCATTCGCCGTTTTCACAAACACGGAATCGTGCTCGTAGACTTCAAGCCAGACAATATCATCCGCCTCAGCACGGGCGGTATTCGAATGGTTGACCTGGGCGCCTTCTTCACTCCGAGACATTACGGTGCCACCGACAAGTACGTTTATTCTGCAACACCGGATTACGCCGAACTTTTAATCGATGCTTCAAACGTCCAGGCCGGATTGCCGCCCACGGAAGCGTCAGATATTTTCTCTGTGGGCGTCGCCTGGTTTGAAATGGCGACCGGTGGTTCAAGGCTGGAAATCAATTCGGCAACCGCGCAGGAGATTCTACAACGGCGCGATATCTATCTCTTTCGAGACTCGCAAATCCGGGACATTTGGCGCTCCTACCCGCACCTGATGGAAGCTCTTCCCACGGTCGAAACTCAGCTCCGCGAAAATCGCGTTTTATTTTCTGAATTGTGGCATTTGCTCAAGAGCTACGTAGCCTCGCAACTCCCCGACTGGGAAACATTGACCTCCGGCCAACGGGATCAGATTATACTCGCAACGGGAACAACCTTTATCATGGAACAACTTCCAGAACGGCTTCAGTGGCTCGCCGGCCCGATCGCGCGCGCCACCGTACTGCGCAGTATTCGCGTTAAAACAATCGCCGAACTGATGCAACTGGTCGAAAGCCCAATTGGGGACGAAGTTCAACTGGACCTGCGCGATCACAATTCGTTTTTCGACTACCTCTGTGATCGCGACGCTGCGACGGGCACTCATCTTCAACTCAATACATGGGACGTAAGTTCGTTCGATAAAAGTCAGCACTGGGCGATTTCCGCCTCAGCGGCTTGCCGTCAGTTGCAAGGTACAGCCGATTTTATTTATTTAAAGAAATTTGCAGTCGATCATCAGGGACAGCGTTATTATCAACCCTCCGATGAATTTCACGCAGACCAGGTACAGGATGCTCCCTTGATATTGTCACACCTTCGCGATGATCATTCCGCCTGGCTGGGGCCTTAAATCCAAAAATGACCGCTCCGTCGATTCTCTCAATTTCACAACGCAAACCATGGCACCAAATCCTTTACATCCAGGTGCTCCTTGCCTCTCTCGCAGGCATCCTGATTGGTTATTGGTTTCCCAACCTTGGAATTGCACTTAAACCGCTCGCCGATGCATTCATAAAACTCATTAAGATGGTTATTGCCCCGGTTGTGTTCTGCACCGTGGTGCACGGAATTGCCTCAATGGGCGGCCTCAAGAAGCTCGGCCGAATCGGCGGCAAAGCGCTCTTGTACTTTGAGGTTGTTTCGACCCTGGCTCTAGTAATTGGTCTCATCGTCGTGAATGTCTGGAAGCCGGGAGCTGGTTTCAATATTGATTTGCATTCCGTCGATGCGTCCGTTGGCAAAGGTTTCGCCCAAAAGGCTGCCCAGCCTCACACGGTTGTCGATTTCCTGTTAAATATTATTCCCAATTCGTTTTTCGACGCCTTTGTGACCGGAGATTTGCTCCAGGTCCTTCTGATAGCTATTCTGACGGCCCTTGGTATTTCGTCCCTCGGCGCACGAGGCCCAATAATTTTGCACGCCATCGAGCAAACCGGAAAAGTCTTCTTCGCAGTGATTCATATTGTGGTGAAAGCTGCGCCGATTGCAGCTCTCGGTGCCATGGGTTTTACCATTGGTAAATACGGGATCGGCGCGTTGTCCCATTTGGGATCTTTACTTCTGTCGGTTTATTGCACTGCAGGGATATTCATTGTTCTCGTACTCGGCGGGATCGCCTGGTTGGCAGGCTTCTCAATTTTCAGGTTCATCAAGTATATTCGCGAGGAAATCTTTCTGGTTTTTGGGACGAGTTCATCGGAGACGGCGCTTCCCGGAATGCTGGAAAAACTTCGACGGCTCGGATGCGCTGAATCCACTGTGGGCCTGGTAATTCCAACCGGCTACAGCTTCAACCTCGATGGCACCAATATTTATATGACCATGGCTGCGGTATTCCTGGCCCAGGCCACCAACACTCCACTCGATTTAAAACAACAGATCGTACTGCTGGTGACGGCTATGATTTCATCCAAGGGAGCTGCGGCCGTCACAGGCGGTGGCTTTATTACGCTCGCCGTGACCCTTGCGGCGGTTCCCACAATTCCCATTGAATCACTCGCGATTTTAGTCGGTATTGACCGCTTCATGAGCGAGTGCCGGGCTATTACAAATTTGATCGGCAACGGAGTTGCCACCTTGGTCATTAGTCTATGGGAAAAAGAGCTCTCTGCCGAAACTCTTGTTGAAAACCTAAGAAAGGTTTACATTCCTGAGATTATCGATCCGGCTTTCAAAGCCGCGATATCAGCAACTCCCGCTCAAACATCAGTTCTTTAGGTAACGTCACGTTCAGTTTTATAAAGAGTTCATCCTGGAGCACGACTTCCGTTTGCCATTCCTGGGAATCAATCCGCTGCACCTTTTTGAATTGTTCCGGACTAAAATTCTCCATGCCGCGAATATTGAAGTCCTTCAACTGAGGCATCCAGCCCAGGGCGGTTTCCTGTGCATCA
>JAQGOX010000632.1 GCA_028293365.1 Verrucomicrobiales bacterium
CATTCAGATCCTTAGACCATTTTCCGGATTCCGGATGCACATTCGAAATCACGCGAGCGCGCTGCAGCAGTTCATCGAGTCGTTGCTTTTGATTCCTGCGGATTTCAGACAGACCATCTCCGGCAGGGCTTTTCAACATTGTCGCCGCTCTTTCGAGGCTTGCCACAACTTGATTGCTTACCTCCTGTAATTCTCGGCTTCCCTGGTCCGATCTGGCTTTCTCCGCAATTGCCGCGCCCGACGCCAGATTATCCGCTGCGGCAGCCAGCTCGAAATTGGGCGCTCCATTTCGCGCAATTTGTCCACGAGAACGCAACGCCAGAAACTTTCGATGAGGCTCCAGATTTGGATCGGGCAATGACATGCTGCGTGAAGCGTCGATACAGAAAACCACCCTGCCCAATTGCCCGACAATCTTTCGATGCCGCAGAAATGGACCAGAAAAAATCAGAACGATAAGAAGAATTGCGAGTGATCTGAGTGTGGGAAGAATCCATCGCAGCCCATCGCGACGCGAGGCAGTTTCACGCCTGTAGAGAAAGAATCCTAGAATCGCAAGACTGAGGCCGGCAGCCACCGCCCAACTGAGAGGCCAGACGCCCGAGAATTCCAGGGTGGTCAAGAACGCCTCCTGGTAAAACGCTGCTGAACGAACAATTCGATGAAAGCCAGCAAAAGAAGTACCCAAATCATTTTCTGCCAAAGTTCGTGACCGAACCTGCTCGTATAATCGAGCCTTTCATATTCCGCGCTTGAACTCACAAACTTCGCACCCATTTCCTCTGCCACAATCCTTCGTTCTTTTTCCGTGAGAGATTCCAGATTCGACTCCGCTCTGGAGATGTTCACTACAAAATGCCTCGTCTCTCCATTCGACATGGTTAATTCGTATAAGCCAGGCCGCTCTGTTTGCTCAAATTGAACGATGCCATGAGAGCCCGCAAGTTGAACGGGAATCTCGTATCTGCGCCCGCTTGAATCAGTGATTGTAACGGTTTTGCCGTTTTCAGAACCCGGAACAAACTCCAGCAGCCGAGTTCCAGCATCGATGTTTCGCGGAGGATAAACCGTGGAACCCAAATAGGTTACGATCCGTTGCATGAGCGGCACATAAAATGGACGAGTCGGCAAATTGCTCCAATCAGCGTCGCAGGCGGCAGCGGCCTGGATTACCCGCCCTTCTCCGTATTTTTGCTCTGCAAGAAATGCATTTCCATTCTCAAGACGCGCCAATATGGTCCCATTGGTTCCGGCTTGAGGTCGAAGTTCAAACCAAAGCCGGAATAATCCTTCTGAAAGTCTGCCATTTCGGTCGTCGTTAAAAATCTGAAGAGCGGAATGTGAAAGTTTTTGAGAGGCTATATGAATCCCAGTTCCTTCCGGTTCACCGTGAATCGCGGCGAAGGTTGCAGGTAAAAATGAATCCCCCTGCGCCGCAAAAACACGATTGTACCATTCCATGTTAATCCGGTCTCCGGGAAAGACAAAACAGCCTCCTCCCTCCCGGACGAAAGCTTTCAAGGCTTGAACCTGCGGATCGCTTAACTGCCGGACATTTGCAAGCACCACCACCCTGCTCGGAGCAAGAAGCTCCGCGCTCAACTGCTCAGCCCCGATTACTTTGCACTCGATGTGGTTTCCAGGCTGCGACATGGAAACCGGATTGGCGAGCGGCTGCAGTGCGATTTCGAGAAAATCGGTTTCCCCCTCAAGAGGAACATTGGAAGGATTGCCGCTCACGAGAAGCACGGGAATCTTTGCCAAAACCAAAACACTCGCATTCAAAACGTTATCCGCCTGCACTGAATCCGCTTCGGCGAAAACCTGAATTACATGCGAGCCAGCAGTCTCGAACGCATACGAAAATAGAACATGCGCATCCTGCTTTCGGCCAATGGATATTTGAGCCGCGACCCGTTCCTGCCCATCCACCCGCAAAAACACCCGTAAATCGGGCCAGTTTTTGTCGCCAAAATTTCGCAGATTCGCCCGAATGCTGGTCTGCTGCTGGAGCCCGACTACAATTGCGGGTAGCTCGAGCGATTCCACACAAATATTTTCCTGATTTTCTTTCCCGGTACGCCAGAGTGTCAGTTCCACGCCCGGATTGCTTCTGCGGAGCGATTCAACGGCTTCCCTGCGCAAACTAGTTTCGCTCGATGGCCAACTCACGCGCTGGAGATCCGAGAGAATAACAACCTCCCGGATATTATTTTGGGCAAAGTGGAAATGGCCGGCAGCCTTTAGCAGCGAGCGAGGAACATCAGCTCTTCCATAAACGGCCTCGAGGTTTTTAACCTCCTGAGCGAGACCCGCGAGATTTTGACTGCCATTAGTTCGGCCCAAATCCTCACCTCCAGCCATTAAGATTACCGAAGCATCAGAACCCGGGTCCAGCCGCTGGAGAAGCCGCGCCACCGCATTCTTCGCTTCGGCAAAGCTGGAATTTCCCCCGCCGCCAGCCTCCATTGAATAACTATTGTCGAGCAGGATTGCCAACGATTTCCGACCATGCCCCAATAGCGGGCGATTGCGGGTGAGGACCGGTCGAGCCATGGCGAGCGCAAGAATCACCGGCAGCAAAATGCGCAAAACAAGCAAAAATCGCTGCTCGAATTTCAGACGAGAACTGTTTTGACACACCGATCCTTCGATCAGATGCATGGCCCCCCAGCGAACTCTGGCTAAGCGTCCTCGGTGCAGGAAGTGGATGACAATCGGAACCACCGCCGCCCCAAGACCGGCCAGCAGTATGATGTTCAAAAAAGTCATGGGCGCTGAAACCGCTTCGCCAGGTACTCAACCAATATATCGGCATAGGGACGGTTTGTTACCACGGGAACCAAATCGATGCGCAACTGCTGGCACCCCGCCTCAAGCCGCGCACGGAATTCGGCTAGATTTTTCAGGTAGAGAGACCGGATTTGCGCCGGATCAACCGTTTGAAATGTATCACCACCCTCAAGAGATTCAAAACGGGTCCATTGAGAAAAGGGAAATTCCAGTTCATCCGGATCCCAGATTTGAAAGAGTATGATTTCATGCCTGGCAGAACGAAAATGGGCTAGAGCCGCAATGAGCGCCTTCAGATTATCAAAGCAGTCCGAAATCAGTATCAGCAAACCGCGCTTTTGCAATCGCGGCGCCAAATCCACCAGAGACTGAGCCAGCCTTGTTTCTCCTCCAGGTTTGCAGTTTTTAAGCTGTTCCAAGAGCAGGCGCAAGTGTCCCGATCCAGACCGGGGCGGAACAAAGTCACGAAGTTTTCGATCGAACGCCGCCATCCCAACACTATCCTGTTGCTGGATCATCAAATAGGCGAGGGACGCCGCCAACCGCACTGCGTAATGGTGCTTGGTCACCTCGCGCCCATAAGCCATCGACCCGCTGGAATCCAGCAGGATGGTTGTTCGAAGATTCGTTTCCTCTTCGTATTCGCGAATATAGAATCGATCGGTTTTTCCAAATACTTTCCAATCGAGTCGGCGAATTTCATCGCCCGGCACATAGGCACGATGCTGTGCGAAATCAAGGCTTAGTCCTTTATGTGGCGACTGATGTAACCCTGCGGCTACACCTTCCACCACCAGACGCGCCACAACCTGCAAATTCGAGAAGCGCTGCAGCTCGACAGGACTGAGAAAATCGGAGACGTGCGGCATGGCAAAGAGTGCGCCGGTTAGTAAACTCTTTTTCCTTCCAGGCGAGGCATCGACTCGAGCATGCGACCTATAATCTCATCCACTCCGATGCCTTCCGCTTCAGCGTGGAATGTTACTACAATCCGATGGCGCAGAATCGGCAATGCCAAAGCGATTATATCATCGATCGTGACGTGAAAACGCCCTGCCAATATTGCCCGAACTTTGCCGCCAAGAACCAGATGCTGGCACGCACGAGGGCCAGGGCCCCACGCGACCAGTTCTTTGACAAAAGAAAGTGCCTCGACCGATTTCGGCCGCAGCTTCCGAACCAGATCCAAAACAAAATCGGTGACGTGCCTGGGTACCGGCACTTTGCGCACAATTTGCTGGCATTCAATAATATCAACACCGCTGATCACGGGTTGAAGTTTGACATCGAACGCCCCGGTCGTGCGCTCAATAATTTCGCGCTCATCATCGCGCGTCGGGTAATCAACGCGCACGTGGAACATGAACC
>JAQGOX010000662.1 GCA_028293365.1 Verrucomicrobiales bacterium
CGACCGCACTTTCGGACTTTGCGCGAGCAAAGGCCGCCTTCGAAACGCAAGGACTTACGATTCCTGCAGGGTTTCCAGTTCCGGTTCTGTCGACCAATACGATTCCCATCCTGTTGAGATGGCTGAAGGAGGAGCCTTATGAGGCGCCGCTCTGGAAACGGCTGTGCGAGCGTGCACCGCTGCCCCAATGGCTGCGTGACCGTATCGACAATAGCGCGTATAGCTCTGGCGCTGGGGCAGGCTTTCAGCATATGAGTCGGGGAGATCTCGCATTGATTGGACTTGAGATTCTCGGTACCAATGCGGCGGTGGCTGTGCCGGAACTCGTCTGGCGTTTGAAGCATGAACGCGCGGAAGACGCCTCGCTCTCAGCCCTCATCTGTATCGGTGCGCCGGCGCATGCATTCGCATTAGATTTGGCTGCAAGTACCAATCGCACCCAGCAACGGCAGGGCGCGCATCTCCTGGGAGCGCTCGCGATCGAACCGAATACCAGCGTGCCGATGCTTGTGCGCCTATGCCGGGAGACAAGCCCCGAGGTTCGGGGCAGCGCGCTAACAGCGCTGGCAGAATTTCCGGAGAAAGCAATTGATTCTGTAACTCCGCTGCTTCAGGACAAGGAGAGTGCGATGGACGCCGCGTACGCGCTCAGCTCGAGCGGAACGAACATCATACCGGTTTTTCTCAACGCTCTCATCGATTCCAACCGGACCGTCCGCGTGGCAGCGTTAGGAGCATTAATGTTTCGCGAAACACTCACTCAGGGTCCACTCAATCTAGCGCGCCGGGATTCTGCATACGCTGGCAAAAGATGCCTGTTCAATATGCAGGCACTCCAAATGGCCTTTTTTATGTATGCAGACAAAGATCAAGGGGAGCTTTTTGATTACCTTCGCAAGAACTACGCGCAAGCGGGAGAGCCAGGTATGCAGGCGGCTCTGAAGGCACGTTGGGAAAAAACAAGGAGCGGTATGCAAACCATCGCGGACCCCGCACCGAAATGAATGTCTCATGTTGCTTCCTTCATACTTGCAGTTGTTATTTTGAACGAATGTACGCAATCAAATCGGCAAGGGCCTGGGGGTTGAGGATTTTTTCGAAGCCTTCGGGCATCAGGGAAACGCCGGAGCTGCGCAGCGATTGAATATCTTGTCGTAACAACGTTTTATCGGGAACGTTAGGAGCGCGGAGCGTCACGCTGTTATCACTTTCGTTCGCGATCAGGCCGGTGAATTCCTGTCCGTCGTGAGTGGCCAGGGTATAGCTAACATACGGCGCTTCGAACGCGCGGTTGGGGTCGAGGATGGCTTCGATCAATGTTTCGGTCGATTTTTCCTGGACGATAGTCAAGTCCGGACCGACCTGAGTTCCCTGGTCTTTCAGGCGATGGCACTGAGCGCAATTGGCTCGGAACAGTTCAGCGCCGCGGTTTGAATCGGGCTTCAGGAGAGGGACGTTGGCGTAATCGCGGAGCACCTTTTCGCGATCTTTATTCGGGGTACCAAATAGTTTGTTTGCCCGATCACGAATCGATTCAGTGTGATGGCTCAAGAGTTTTTGTTGTTCCGACCTTCCGATTTCGCCTGAAGAAATGTTTCCTCGCTCAATCGCGTCCAATAATTGAGCGGCCGTGCTCTCGCGGCTGGCAAGCAGCGCGATCATCGCTGGACGACTTGCCGGAACAACGCTTTTCCAGGAAGCGAGCAACAATGTGGCAACATGAGGATTCGGACTTGTTGTAAGTAATCTCGCGGCCTCCGCGCGCAACGACTCGTCTGAGGCACGGTTGAAGGTTTCTACGAGCGTTTGCAGGTCTGGATCGGAGGTTGAGCCAGCCAGAATCGGTAAAATGGATCTGCGCTCGGCAGCGCCTGTCTTCGGATCGTTAAGCATGGCCCGCGCGCGACCGATAACGGGGCCGACGCGGGCGATTGCCTGCTGAAGATCCGGGGTCGAGTCGCGTTTGAGCAGGGCGAAGCTGCTGTTTTTCGCCCCCAACGCATCGTTGAAGGCGGCGAGCGTCATATACTGAAAATAGGGCGTTTTAATAGCCGCAATTTTTTCGAGGAGAGGTGCGAATCTAAAAGTCTCCTGACGTGCGAGAGCCATTTGTACGAGGTCTTTGAACAGAGCCGAATCTACCGGTGGCGAAGATTGACCCGGAATCACTCTATCGAGCAGGGCTGGTAGGTGAGGTAAAGCGGAACTGAGAACAGCCAGGCGAATTTCTTTATTTCCAGGGTCACGTCGAGAAATTTTTAACAAAGCATCTGCGGCACGCGGATCGGATGTTTCCCCCAGCGTCAAGGCGACCTGGTAGCGGACAAAAATATCGGCATCGCTTGCCAATTCCAATACGCGATCCAGAACCGCGGCTTCCGCCCCGTTCGTCACAGATAAATAAGGCTCCGACAGTTTGATTGCAAAGGCGCGGACATGCGGTTCGCCCGAAAGCGCAATCTGAATGGATTCGGGTGTGATCTTCTTCAGACCTTCAAGCGTCGCGAGCGTCTGTAGTCGAACTTTTGGATTTTTGCTCTCCTTGAGCAACCTTTCGAGAGCGGGTACGGCAGCGGTGTCCTTCGAGTGCACGAGCAGGCGCTGTGCGGTGTCGCGTTGCCATCCGTTGGCTGAGTTCAGAGATTCGACAAGCTGCAGTGTATTGAGTTTATCGAGGCGCGGAATGGTTCGAAGTTTTGCTTCAGTGGGGTAAACTCGATAGATGCGACCCTTGTCAGCTCCGGCGCGGAGATCGAGACTCTTTTGAGTGTCAGCGGGAATCCATTCCGGGTGTTCGAGCACGAGCCGGTACATGTCTGCAATGTAGAGCGCGCCATCCGGACCGGTTTTGAGCATTGTCGGGCGAAACCAATTATCAGTGGACGACAGGAATTCGCGCGTTTCCTCACCCTCGGCCCGGTGGCTCGTGAACGTGACACCATCCGGTTCGAGCACTTCGCGATGGACGACGTTATGGACTGGTTCGCTGATGAAAATAGAACTGGTGAAGTCAGGACCGAATAGTTCGTCGCGGTAGGGCATGGCGCTATTGCCGGAGGTGACATGATTGACCATGCCGATGTCGTTGAAACGTTGGATGGTGTGGCTGATCGGGTAAACGCGCGTGCCATCGTGGTAATTCGCGAGGTAGCGGCGCAATGATGGAATCGGAAGGTTGGGATTGCGGCGGAGGTACTTTTCGTCGGCGTAATAATGCCAAAGCCAGCTTGGGTTGTTGTTGCCAAACCAATTTCCCCAATCGTCGCGGTGGCGGCCGTATTGGGTCGTGCCCGCGATTGCTTCGAAGAACCCAATGTCAGGATCAAAGCGAAAATCGTGACTTCTAAGCGATACTGGCTTATTTGAGGAAAGTTTCGGGAATGTCTCCAGGTTCGGCAGTACTTCGCCGCCGCTTTCGCCGTTGGCGCCATAGAGCAGGTTATCCAGGCCGTAGTCGAATCCATTCAAACGATGCTGTTGGTTTCCGGGATGAAATCCGGTGAAGAGCGTCCGCTTTAAATCCGCTTTGCCATCGCCGTCTGTATCTTCCGCATAAATAATTTCCGGGGATGTGCTGACGACCACACCTTTTCCCCATGGAAATATGCCATTCGGAAAACTTAAGTTTTCCAGGAATACGGTGGATTTGTCATATTTACCGTCGCCATCCGTATCCTCGAGAAAGAGGACGGTGCCGCCCGCTTTGCCTTTTCCGTCCAAACCGAGTGGATAGTCACCCATTTCCACCACCCAAAGTTTTCCATCAGCGCCCCATTCAAATGCGATGGGATCTTTTACGAGTGGCTCTGAGGCGACCAACTCGATGGAAAAACTGGGAGCCAGTTGAAACGATTGCAATGCCTGATCCGGAGTGAGCGGTGGTGGTTGCAGCCCGGCGAGCAATTGGGAATAAGACCGCCGGTCCACTATATCGGGAAGCAGCGCGGTGTCCTCGTTTTGCACCCACATTTGGCCGGAATGAAACCAGACGCCATTGTTCGGATGCTCGCCGCCGCGCACAATCAAGGGAAGTGCTCCACGATCTCCGGGCTTGCCGCGCATAACGTCACGCGACCACCCCGGTTGGAAGCCGAGATAGAGTTCGGGCACAAACAAGTTCAGGAGAAACCCGTTCGGGTTCGATTGGATCACATCATCAAAGCCATCGCCATTGAGATCGACAAAACGGAGCCCGTTGTCTGCGCCGTGGTCATCGACAAAGGCTGCTTCGCGAGGGAAAACATATGAGAGCTCCTTCCAGCGATTCGCTTCGGAGTCCCATCCCATGGCACCGCTTTCCGTTGAATTGGCGATGATCACTTCGGAACGTCCGTCATTATTGATATCCCGGAGACGAACTCCCTGATCGATTCCGGACTTCCGCGTAAGAATAGGATGGCCTTTTAATTCGAAGCCGAGCAACAGATTAGGCTGTTCCACCCATTGAGAGTTCTGAAAGCGCCAGGCAGCGAATGAAGCTTCGTCTCGCTGAAGAAAAAAGGGAATGTCCGTGCCGCTTTCATTCAGAACGCCAAAGTGAACGCCGCGGTCATTGTTTCCTTTGGTATTCTGCTCCACGAGTTCGACCGGGAAATTGTGATCGTGCCATTGACGGGTTTGCGGATCCCAAATGCGCGTTTGCCTGGATTGCCGATTGCCAACCATCACGTCCAGAAACCCGTCATTGTTCAGGTCGGCAAGACGCACGCCGTTGTCATTTCCCGCGAGATCGCGCAGCGATTGGCCGCCAAGCAGATTTTTGTTCAGGCGTTCCAGGGCTTCCTTGAAGTTAAGAAATTTCACTTTGGACCCGTATCGATCAGCCGCGTAATCGATAAATTCCACAATTTGATCAGGCCGAATCCAACCATGAGGATGGAAGATGAAAGTAAAAGTGCCTTGCTTCAGAACGGTTGCGTCGAGGGCGGCTTTCCAGTCGGCGACCGTTACCGGATTTGTCGCACCGTGAATGTGCTGCGCTTCCCAGTCGCTCGGAACCGTTGGCGGAAATTCCCAGCAGAGCTTTCCGATCACATAAGGATATGGATAATTTTCGATAGTGGTGGTGAAGGATGGAAATGGCAGATACTTGCGAAAGCGGTCTTTGCCGTCCGGATCGACAACCAAATTCTTCGGGATGGCTGGATCCGCCGCCGTCAGGATATTCATCACGGACGAATCCATTTGAAGAAAGTGTTTTTCGGGAGAGAGCGGATTGAAAAGTTCCGCATAAAATCGCGGACTTGGGCTGTTGATCGAATCACAACAGGGCATGCGAAAGGCGACCGGGGCGCCGTTCGTGATGCCTGAAAGCAAATCGACACAGCCATAATAGGTATCAGCGGAGGCAAGGAAATTGCTTTTCGCGAAGAACGGACAGGGATGAGTCAGTGTGTGGACTTCCAACGAGAGTCCTTCCTTAAGCCAAACCTGCGCCTGGGCATTGGTTGCATCGAGCGTATTGGCGAAAATGGAAAGGGCAGCGCGCCCGTCAATCTGTTTGAGCCGATTAAGGACTGGGCGCAACCATGTTTCATACTTTGCAGTATCGCGCATATCATCAATGGCGAGAATAATTGCCGCTTCCACATTGGTTTCGCCAATCCATTGGGGAGTCACGAGCTTCGGAAATGCGAGGGATGGGCAGAATGGATCGTTCTCGTCGAGATTGGTGAATCGGTTGGCGGAGGAAGCAGCATCGGCGAGTGAAGCCCAAAAGCCAACCAAAACCAGGCAAAGCAGCTTATTCATAGGTGAGTGGACAAAGCGTAGGGGTTTCGTACGTGATTGTCAGCGGCGAACAGTGGAATGATGGGTTCT
The DNA here is from genome assembly GCA_028293365.1 of Verrucomicrobiales bacterium. GTDB lineage: Bacteria > Verrucomicrobiota > Verrucomicrobiia > Limisphaerales > SXQI01 > JAQGOX01. The sequence goes on from JAQGOX010000662.1 coordinate 5,821, forward strand.
TGACAGTCAAGTAGGAATTCATACAGTAAGAGTATGGATTCCATAGTTTCAGAGAAAGGTCAGGTGACTATTCCCAAAGAGCTTCGAGATCAACTTGGAATCCGACATGGGACTGTTCTGGAATTCAGCGCAACCGGCGGAAAAATGATCGCCGCGAAGCAGGTGGCGGCCGATCCATTTGAGAAATGGTCTGGCCGGGGGAAGCTCCCCAAGGGCATTCGGACAGTGGACGAGTACCTGAATATCGTACGCAATGGTGACAGCCCTCGATAGTTCGGTTCTTCTGGATGTGCTTTTAGGAGATGAGCGGCAC
>JAQGOX010000695.1 GCA_028293365.1 Verrucomicrobiales bacterium
TTGCTTAATGATGCCACCGGTAAGGTAGCAAAATGAAACGCAACCATTTTATTTCAACGTTCACTCTTCTGGCTCTCGGCAGCATTCTTTCGTTGACTGCACAAAATCCGCCTCCAACTCCAGGCTCCGGCGGTCCTAATGACGGTCCGTCAGGAGATCGTCCTCGTTTCGACGGTCCTCCCCTCTTCGGCCCGGGTGGACCTGGCCCTGGAGGACCCGGAGGGCCGATGCAACAGAAGGTCAACCTGGTTGAAAAGTTTGATCGTGACGGTGATAAACGATTGAACTTCGAAGAGCGGAGGGCCGCCCGTGAATTTTTGAAAAAGGAGCAAGCGGAGGGTCGCGGTCGCCGGAGATTTGGCCCCCCGGGAGGATTTGGCCGAGGTGGCGAAGATGAGGAACCAGTAAAACCCGGTCCGAAGGTCGCTCCGACCGATGTGAAGACCTTTCCGAACGCCACGTTCTATGATGGAAAAACAGTGCGAACCTTCTTCCTGGAATTCGAGGATGCGGATTGGGAAAAGGAACTCGCGGAATTCAAGAACAGCGACGTCGATGTACCTGCGAAACTGACCGTCGATGGCAAAGTTTATCCCGACGTTGGCGTCCATTTTCGCGGAATGTCATCTTTCATGATGGTGAGCGAGGGGCGCAAGCGTTCGCTGAATATCGACCTCGCCTTTGTGCATAAGGATCAGCAGATCGGCGGCTACCACAAACTCGATCTATTAAATGCTCATGAAGATCCCACCTTCCTTCGGTCAGTCCTCTCCTATCAGATCGAACGCGACTACATTCCAGCGCCGAAGGCCAATTTTGCCCGAATCGTCATCAACGGCGAAAGCTGGGGGATTTACGCGAATGCGCAGCCGTTCGATAAAGAGTTCATCAAGGAAAACTTCGGATCCACAAAAGGCTCTCGCTGGAAAGTTTCCGGCAGCCCCCGAGGGCAGGGCAGCTTAAAATATCTGGGAGAGGATTCGGCGCCGTATAAAAAAATCTACGAAATAAAAAGCAAGGATGATGCGAAATCATGGGGAGATTTGATTCGACTCTGCAAAGTGCTTAACGAGACGCCGCCAGATAAACTGGAAGAGACATTGTCCCCTCTGCTGGATATCGATGGCGCGCTCAAGTTTCTTGCCCTCGAAATTGCGCTCGTGAATAACGATGGTTACTGGATTCGCACCAGCGACTACAGCATTTATGAAGATATTAAAGGTCGTTTTCACATCGTACCTCATGATTCCAACGAGACCTTCCTTCGTCCCGAATCTCCCGGGGGCCCCGGCGGACGCAGAGGACCCGGCGGACGCGGCCCTGGTCCTGGAGGTCCCGGCTTCGGCCGCAGTCTGAACGTGAAGGGGGTGGAACTCGATCCGCTTTACGCCGCGAATGATGCGGAGAAGCCTCTCATATCAAAATTACTCGCGGTACCAGCATTGCGCCAGCGCTACCTGGGTTATGTCCATGATATCGCCGAAAAATGGCTTGATTGGAAAAAACTCGGACCGATCGCGAACGAGTATCACACTTTGATCGCGGATGATGTTCGGAGTGACACGCGCAAACTTTATTCGACCGACGCATTCCTTAAAGGCATCAATGAAGACATCGTGGGTCGCGAAGGCCCGGGAAGTGGAAACGCCATTGGATTGAAGAATTTCGCTGATCAACGACGGGCGTTTCTGCTAAAGAGTTCGCCGGACAAGCCGGCATCCAATCCCCAATGATGGATCGGTCGCCAACCCCCGAAAATGAATATTCCAGTCTGTTTTTGGTCCAGACAGAACGATCCAATCCGAGGGCTCTAATTCAAAAGGCTTTATTTAAGCCGTTTTGCTGATACTTTGAGTCATGGGTTTTAGTAAATTTGGGCTTTCACACTCCGTTCTAGAGGGTGTGAAAGCAATGGGATACGTCGAGCCGACTCCAATTCAGCTTCGTTCGATTCCACTATTGATGTCGGGCACTGACATGATTGGCAGCGCTCAAACTGGCACCGGGAAAACTGCTGCCTTCGCCTTGCCGATTCTTTCACAACTGGGGGCACACGACCGCACAGGACCGCGTTTTCTCGTCATGGAACCGACTCGCGAACTCGCGGCACAGGTGGAGACCGCCATTCGAGATTTCGCGCGCTTCACCAATTTAAAAGTCGCCGTGGTTTATGGAGGAGTCGGATACGGCAAGCAAACCGACGCTTTGAAAATCGGCGCGGATATTATCGTGGCAACTCCCGGTCGCCTGCTGGATCATATCCAGCAAGGAACCTGCAAACTCGACAAGATTAAATTCCTCGTTCTCGACGAAGCCGACCGCATGCTCGACATGGGCTTCCTTCCCGATGTTCGACGAATCGTCGAACGCTGTCCGAGGGAGCGATTAACTTCGTTATTTTCCGCAACAATTCCGCCGGAGATCGAATCTCTCATTAAATGGACGATGCGTTCGCCGGAAACCGTTGAGATCGGCCTGCGCCGCTCACCCGCGGAAACGGTCAAGCATGTCATCTATCCTGTATCGGAAGATCAGAAAAGTGACTTGCTTCGTGCTCTGCTCGATCATGTTAATTACGATTCGGTAATTGTATTTTGCCGCACGAAGAATCGTGCCGACCGGATTGGGCATATGCTTAAAAAGAACAATCATGCTGTAGCGATTCTCCATTCAAATCGTACTCAGCGGGAACGGGAGCAGGCCTTGAAAGGCTTCCGTGACGGCAAATATGAAGTTCTTGTGGCCACCGATATCGCGGCGCGCGGCCTGGATGTCGCAAACGTCAGCCATGTCATCAATTTTGACGTGCCCCAGCATCCGGAAGATTATGTCCATCGAATTGGACGCACCGGCCGGGCTGAAAACAGCGGTGACGCATTCACTCTGATGGTAGCGGAAGATGCGACACATGTTCATGCAATTGAACGGTTCATCGGAAAAAAGATCGAACATGTGAAACTCGAAACTTTCGAATACAAGTACACGGCGCTATTCGAGGATGCCAAACCTGGAGCAGTGCCCATGCACGAAAAACGCGTCCGTGGCGTTCGCTTAAGCGGTGGCTACTATTTCGGCCCTTCTAAAAGGAAAAAGAGGTAATAAGGGCTGCGGACAAGACGCTTCGTCCATTCGAAGCGTTTGGGCGAGAGCCTCAGATGTTTATTGTCTTCAGAGAATTTCCAGTAGCAGAATCAAAAAAAAGAGCCTCACTTAAGTCAAGGTCAACGCGCACGAATTGTTTCGGAATCCAGTTTCTCGCATTAAAACCAATTGTCTCCGCACCGATCTTGCCGCGAAGTCGATGGATCGAACCGGCAAATTCTGATGAAATCACTTCGACTCGAATTGTCACCATGACATTCCCAGCGAGGTTCGAATGTTCATCGACAATTCGAATTGCCTCTGGCCGGAATCCTAATGCCAGGTCTTTGTTTTCGATTAAGTTTATTACCTCCACGGTGGCAATCGGAATTTGGATAACTTGATCTCCTTCCAAAGGAAGTTCCCATATCCCATTCCGAACCCGACCGCGCAGGAAATTCATCTCTCCAAAGAATGAGGCGACGAATTGATTGCTCGGAAATCGATAAATCTTCTCTGGCAGGTCAACCTGCTCCAATCGGCCCGCATGAATAACGGCAATTCGATCGCTTAATGCCAGGGCATCGGGCTGATCGTGGGTCACCAGCAGGATCGTGAGACCAAATTCCCTCCGCAACTTCCGAATTTCGTCGCGGAGTTCTGTCCGAAGTTGCGGATCAAGACTTGAAAAAGGCTCATCCAACAGAAGAATTCGTGGTTGTGAAACAATGGCTCGGCCCAGGGCAATTCTTTGACGTTCTCCACCCGACAAGTCATCCGGGCGTTTGTCCAGGATCTTCTCGACTCCCAAAATCTTAGCGACGCGCCCGATCCGCCCGGCAATCTCCGCTCGGGGCAGCTTCTGGATCTCCAGCCCGAATGCCAGATTTTCGCGTGCCGATAAATGTGGGTAAAGTGCGTGGCTTTGAAAAACCATGCTAACTCCCCGGGCGTGGGGGGGAACCGGGGCCATGTCCAAGCCATCGACCAAAACTTTCCCTGAATCCGGCGTTTCCAGGCCCGCAACCAGTCTTAATGCAGTCGTTTTTCCGGAACCGGACGGCCCTGTGATGGCCATTAATTCGCCTTTGCCAACGGATAGATGGAGATCGGTCAGCGCCTCGACTGAATTCCCTTTGCCAATCGGGAAACGTTTAGTGACGTTTTCAAAAATGATGCTGGAAGCTTCCGCAGCCACTTTATTTTTAAGCAGTTTTCGCGAGTAACAACGCTCCAACCGGAACAGAATCTTCGCCCAGCCCCGCCAACACGATTTTCGGCACCGGCTGGAATGCATGCATTACATACTGCGGGAGCGCAGCCTCAACGCTCGCACGCAACGCTTCGCCAACCAATGAAAGTCCACCACCCAAAACGATCGATTCCGGATGCATCAGGTGTGTCACATGAGACAACGCAAAGGCCAAATCGTCCGCAATTTCGCTTAATATTTTTTGCGCAAAGGGGTCATTGGCTGCAACGGCACTCGCTAAGAAGCGAGCCTCCCCTCTCACTTCGATTCCGATCGTTTTCGTCAGCAGGCTGTCGGGATTTTCCAGTTTCTGTGAGCGAATCCTGGCATCCACCGCCCAACCTGAACATCGCGACTCCACAATCGTCCCATCTTTACTAAGCCGAAGGTGGCCGATCTCCGCTTCACCGGGAAGAGCCCCATGATAGATGGTTCCGTCGATCACCAATCCGCCACCTACGCCACTTCCCAGCGTCACATAATAGACCGGATTAAACCCACGACCCGCCCCCAACGAGGCTTCCCCTAGCGCAGCCGTGTTTGCATCGTTGTCCACCCGAATAGGCGCGTCTGTATAGTTC
>JAQGOX010000698.1 GCA_028293365.1 Verrucomicrobiales bacterium
TTCCCGACCACATGTCATTTCCCTGCGTCGAAACAAAAAAATCCACCCTTTCCGAAGATCGAGCGGGCGACGCGGCAAATCCCGCAGATCCAGATAGCAGCCACCCAGTGGCGGCGAAAAGGAGGCACAATTGCGTCATGGCGATAATCTATTTGTAATCCCGGACTGAGATGGCAGCTCTATATGGATGGGAGATCTTGCGCGGGATGCCCCCTTCCGCTGCGTCTCACATAGTTTTTCGAACAAGATCCATAAGAGAATCGTCGCGGGTTAGTTTTGGGCTGCAGATTGCGTAATTATTTCTTTCCCAACTTATCATCCAACCAGCGCAGGGTCCGGTCCCACATTTCCGGCAGGTATTCGTGGCCGATGGCGGGATAGACGGTGCTTTCGAAGTCCCCTGCTCTATCGTAAAGGCCGTAGATTGGGGTGACTTTTTGTTCGATGGCATGAATGCCATCGGTTGGGGAACCACCGTCCAGTTGTCCGTTCATGCAAAGGAGCGGGCGGGGGGCGGCCAGAGCGACGACCGCTTCCGTATCGAAATGTCTCAGCATACCGGGGACGAAATAGTAGATGCCGTCATTCCCCAGAGGCATCGGCCCATCCAAAGTTCAAATTTGCTCGCCGTCATTTCGCCAGCGCCGCCTTTTTCGATCGCGCCTTGAGGCCCCTTGCCGTTGCTCTCCCCAAAACAATGGGCATCGATGGCGATGACCGCAAAACCACGTTGCACCAGGGTTAGCCCGGTTTGACGGAACGTTTTATCGTTGCGAAATAATTCCTCTTTGCCAATGTCGTAATCACCACCGTGCCAATGGCAATAGAGTATCGCGGGTGCTTTTTCGGAGCGATTCTTTGGAAGTAACAAATATCCGGGCACACTTGTATCCGCACCGTTATCGAATTCAAATTTTTCGAGATAATAATCACCGCGATCTTCGCGGCGCAACGTGCGCACCTCCGGGACCTTCGGACGGGGTGGCAAGTCGCCCAATAATTTCCAGAGTTCGCCGCGAATTTGCTGCCGTTGCGAATGCCATGCTGAAAGATTGGAGGGAACTGTGAATTCAGGAATCTTCATAGACATCAAATTCGTGGCGGCGTGAAGCGAGAGCATACCGAAAAAAGAGAACCGGATTTGATGATAAATCTTAAGTTCATATCCGGATTCAAGGTCTGATGAGGCGAAAATAACCTTCGGCATCCGAAGCCGAAATCGTCACTATTTGCTGGCCGTTAAGTGCGACTGGCTTCGGAGTCATGGCGGTCCACGAAGTGCCGGGGGAAAGAGAGGAGGCATGTTGAAGCGCAAAATCGCTGGCAGCGGCCGGCCAACTCACAATGATATCAGCTCCGCTATGAATTGCCTGAAGTCGGACCGGAGTCGTAATCAATTCAGTGATTTGCGTGGACCAGACGTTGGACGAAGAAGCGTAAAGTTGGATGGTCCAGAATCGGGTCTGATCGGTTGGGTCCACACTGGTGGCACTGTAATCGCCCCAGCGACTCGTGCCGACGCCGCCGTTATCGTGATAGCTCGCCATTCCTGGTTTAAGAAGCTGCGGTTTCCCAAATGTCAATTCGCCGGATGAGGTGTCACCTGTGACTGCGTATGAACTGACAAATGTTGTCGCGCTCGATCCATTGAACCCGATTACGACCGTTCCGTCCCGGTTGGCGGCGATCGATGGATAGAAGAGGTCGAGCGCATCGTCGGCGATGATTCCACTTTTGAGCAGGGCGAAGTTAGTGGCGTTAATCTTAAACCATTGGATCGCCCCTCTTGCTCCGACCTGCGTGCTGTGCACGCCAAAAAGGATATCTCCGACCCGGTAAATGGTGGCGCTAAACCGGCAATCTCCGTTGTCCAAGTCTTTGGTGCCATCAGGCTGGGGGGGAAATTCGGTAAGAAGATAAGAAGGAACCGAAATAATCTCCGGGAGACTCAATACAGGTGAGTTAGTCCCAAATTCGAGCCTGGAACCGACCAGAGTGGAATGCGGGCTTCCATCAAACCCGACATCACTGACAGCCAAAACATCCGCGGAGTCCGCCGTGGCATTCAGGTTGACGACGGGCTGCAAGATGTCTCCGTAGGTAAATCCCAACCCACCAAAATATTTTCGGTCCGCGACACTCAGCGGAACTTCAAGTAACCCGGACTTTGGAATGGCTGTTAAACTTCCGCCGGTGTTGTTCTGATTCGCATCGAACATGTCGGCTCCGAGAACAATTCCGTCCGGATTTATTCCCAGAGTGGGAAAATCACCAAAATTTCCATTATCCGAATCGACCTTAAACCCCGCAGCGTTCCAGGCACCGGACGGATCGGACGTGGCAGAGACAGCGAGGAGATAGCGATTCGCTTCGTTGGGATCGACTGGAAGATCGACACAGACCGCAAACCATCGTCCCGAGTTTGGGTCGAAAACAATTCGTGGATCGGTAATATCCAGACCTGGGGTAAGGTCAACCCCTGCAGAAAGCCAAAACTCCCGGTCAGTCATGGTTTTCACGCGGACACCCCTGCCCCGCACGTAAACCGAAAACCGCCCGTTTACAAATTCCACGAAATGATTCGGGCCGATTGCCCCATTGGCGTCAGCGGGCAGACCGTCCGAATCGACACCGTAGGTGCTGCCGGTGAAATTCTGGCCGATGGCAACTGCAATCTGGGCCCGACAAAAATAGAGAGGTGAAAAACTTAGAATGGCCAGGAACCACAAACCGCAGCGCATCATCATGAATGCCGGAGACTTTACACCGAGAAGAGAAAATACCAAACGCTTTCGAACGGCCTGGTAAGAGACTCAAGATTCCGCCAACCGCAGCGAGCGATTTGAAATCGTCCAATAACCACGGAAGAAATTGGCGAGGTTGGCAAGATCGTAAGGATTGGTTGGCTTGGTGAGATAGGAATTGGCGCCAAGTTCGTATGCGCGCGTAACCTGTTTAACATCGGCACTCCCGCTCAACACCACGATTAAAAGACGTTTGAGCTCGGGGCGTTTTCCAATCCAGGCCAGCACATCAAAGCCATCCATGCCCGGCATTTTGAGATCCAACATGAGCACGCTCGGCATGGGATAAATTGACCGGTCCTTAAATTTACCC
>JAQGOX010000733.1 GCA_028293365.1 Verrucomicrobiales bacterium
TTCCCGAAGAGGAGTTTTTCAAATGGTCCGAATTTGGTTTTACTCACATCTGGTTAATGGGAGTCTGGAAAACCGGACCGCGCGCTCGCGAGCATGCATTGGAATCTTTCAGGCAGCATTGGACCTCTGATCCGACCCTGGCGGGGTTCTCGGAAGCCGACGTGGTGGCTTCTCCATTTGCAATTCATTCCTACGAAGTGCCTGAGGAATTTGGAGGCGACGAAGCGCTGGCAATTTTCCGAAAACGTTTGCACCGACATGGACTGAAACTACTGCTTGATTTTGTACCGAACCACGTTGGGCTGGACCACCCCTGGTTGATCGAACAACCCGCATTATTTGTGCGGGGTCCAAATTCATTCTCGGGCACGTTTAGAGTCGAAAACACCTTGGATCATATCGCTCACGGAAAAGATCCCTTCTTTTCGCCATGGGCTGACACCGCACAACTCGACTATCGAAACCGTGCCACGCAGCGCAAAATTATTTCTTTGCTCCAAACGATTGCGGATCGCTGTGATGGGGTTCGATGCGATATGGCGATGCTCCTTTTACACGATGTATTCGCAAAAACCTGGGCGGAATTTCCGACGGAAAAGTCTGTGGAGTTAGCGTCTCCAGAAAACGAATTTTGGGCTGAAGCGATTCAAACTATTAAAGCGGCTCATCCTGAATTCACATTCATGGCTGAGGTATACTGGGATTTAGAACCGAGACTGCAAGCGCTTGGGTTCGATTTTACATACAATAAGCGCGTTTATGATCATCTCCTTCGCGATGAGTATCCAGAGTTGCAGGAGCGCCTCCGCGAGGAAAATATTGGCTTTCTCGCGCGTAGTGCTCATTTCCTCGAAAACCACGACGAGGCGCGCGCAGCCAGATTATTCTCGTTTGAAGAACATCTTCCCGCGGCGCTACTGACTCTTGCTCTCCCTGGAATGCGGCTGATCCATCAAGGCCAGCTCGATGGGTTGCAGATTCACCAGCGGATTCAGTTGGCTCGTCGTCCCGCGGAGGTTTTTGAAACCAATATCGGCAACTTTTACGAACGCTTGCTCAGGGCTTTAACGGCATCGTCGGTGGGCAAAGGCGCGCCAAATATCCTGAGGTCTGTTGAAACGCGAAGTTCAGTTGTCGCGGTCGTGTGGAATGCCGATGGCTGCGTCGATGTCGCTATTGTAAACCTAAGCGCCGAACCGGTTCATGCACGGTTCGAGTGGAATTATCCCTATATGCACCCTGCAAGTGCTTTATTTGAGACTGCTCCGGGACTTGCCCAATCGATTTCATGGACAGACACGTTATTTCACGTCGATCTCGCTCCGTTCGCGGCGCATTTGCTTCGTTTCTGGCAAACCTGAAGATTAACCATTTTAATAAGGCGCCAGTCCTGGCCGCTCCCTCTCGTAACGATTGATTATAAATGGAGTGGCCCATAATCTTGAATCAATGCCGGAAAACGATTCACAATCCGCCGACGAATTGCTTCCGGTGATTTATAGCGAACTTCGTAAACTCGCTCTGGCAAAAATAGCACAACAGGGGCCAGGACAGACCTTGCAAGCTACGGCGCTCGTTCACGAAGCCTGGCTCAAGCTTGGCGGCGATCACTTTGCGAAATCGAACGGCCGCGAACATTTCTTCCGCGCCTGCGCTGGAGATTCATGTCTGCGGGACGAGGTCGAAGCGCTGATCCAGGCTCACGAGGCCGCGGGAGGTTTCCTTGAACAGAAGCCGAATACCCAACCCTCGACTGAGAACAATGTGACCGAACGCCCCGGCACATTCATTGGCCGCTGCAAACTCATTGAACATCTTGGCGAAGGCGGCTGCGGGTTGTTTTCCTGACGGAGCAGGAAGAGCCAAGCCGCCGGGTCGCTCTCAAGGTGATCAAAGCGGCCATGGATACAAAAAAGCGTCATCGCCCGGTTCGAAGCCGAATGGCAAGCCGTGGCCATGATGGACCATACGAATATTGCCAAAGTGTTCGATGCCGGAGCGACCGAAGCCGGACGCCCTTACTTCGTGATCGAGCTGGTCCGGGGCGCGAAAATCACCGTTACTACGATCAGCACAACCTCGCGACCCGCGAATGCCTGGCGCTGTTCATCCAGGTTTGTGACGCGGTCCAGCATGCTCACCAAAAGGGAATCATCCATCGCGATTTGAAACCGAGCAACATCTTCGTTTCATTTCCAGAGCTCAATTCGGATCCAAAGCAGACTCTTAACCCTTCGTCGCCATCGTCTGCTGTTCAGAAACTTGGAGTTCTGCTCTACGAACTTATCACCGGCAAACCCCCTTTTGACAACCATGCGCTTCTCACCGGCGGCCTGGACGAAATGCGCCGCATCATCCGCGAAAAAGAACCAGGGCGCCCCAGTACGCGTCTGACTCATGAGCTCGTAGCAGCCGACGTAAGGAGGCTCAAATCTCCAGGCTCAACTACGTATGGCGCCTCCGAAGATGTCATCCGAGTGCTCGGGACTCACTTCGGCTGCTACGAATTAAAGAAACGATCACACAGATCAAGGGTGATTTGGATTTTCCACCCCGCTCAGACCTCATCGAATATCCAAACCTTCATTCCACAGACTCCAAAAAATGAACTCGACAGTGATCCACTCAAAGGAAGCCGATAAGTCGCGCCAGCGTCATGGACTGCGGCAGCCCTCTGCCGCTTTCGCTTGCGCCCCAAATGTAACCAGAGCGGTCAACATCAGTTTTCG
>JAQGOX010000750.1 GCA_028293365.1 Verrucomicrobiales bacterium
CTTTTGCTCTCCTGCATGGGTGGTGTTGCGGGTTTGTTGTTTACGTTTTGGAGCCTGAGTCTCCTGACCAGTCTCATTCCGGCGAATGTTCCCCGCATCGAAGAGATCAGCGTGGACCTTCGTGTGCTTGGTTTTGCGTTTGCAACTTCTGTTATAGCAGGACTGCTTTTTGGACTCGTGCCTTCACTCTCGCTTTGGAAAAACGGGTCGGGCCATTCTCTAAAACTGGAAGCGCGCGGTTCCAGCGGGAGCGTGGAAGGGCATCGTCTGCGGGCATCGCTTCTGATTTCTCAGGTTGCGATCGTGATGATCCTGCTGTCGGGCGCTGCCTTGTTGACTCGTAGTTTTCTCAGGCTAACACAGGTCGATCCTGGATTTCGTCCCGAGCATTTGCTGGCATTTGATGTATCGATCAATGGCCGGAGTTATACCAACGAGGTCCTGAAAATTCGGGCCGTCCAGGCGCTGCTGAACCGTTCATCGGAACTGCCCGGGAGTGAATCCTTTGCCGCGGTAGATGGACTTCCCCTGGATTCGGGCCGCGGCAATATGGATATCGCTGTCAACGACCCCGACGGGGTGTTGTCGGTACCTCCGAACGAAAAACTCGTCGCCGGCCTTCGATTGGTCAGTCCTGGTTATTTTGATACCATGAGAATTCCGCTGCTGCGTGGACGTGACTTTAACGCAAGCGATCACGTCGACGCTGCACCTGCAGTCATTATCAACGAAACATTCGCTCGAAAATATTTTGCGGGTGGTGATCCCATTGGGAAGCGTATCGCCAGTCCCGATTTTGGTCCGAAGCCATCTGAAATCATCGGTATTAGTAAAAACGTAAAACACGCGTCATTGGACGCTACCGATCAGGCGGAAGTTTTTCGTCCTTTGCTGCAGGAATGTTTTTCAAGTCTGACAATTGTCACTCGGAGCCGAGCTGCACTCCCTCAGACTTTTGAAGCGGTGAAAAAAATAGTCGCGGAAGTGGACCGAAACTGGCCGATCTACAATGCCAGAACACTTGATCATTTAGTATCCGAATCATTGGCGCCCAGGCGTTTTGCACTGCTGCTGATGGGGCTGTTTGCCGGTCTGGCATTATTGCTGGCTGTGATTGGGATCTACGGCCTCTTTTCATGCGTGGTCAATGAGCGCACTCGCGAGATTGGCATTCGCCTCGCCGTGGGCGCTCAAAAGCACGATGTGATTGGATTGATTTTGAGACAAGGGATGCGTCCAGTCGTCCTCGGAGGAGTGATTGGGCTGTTTGGAGCTTGCGCTCTCACCCGCGTTTTACGCACCTTCCTCTTTGAGGTAAGCCCAACCGATCCGCTGACTCTTTTGGGAGTTTCGGTCCTCCTCGCTCTCGTAGCTCTGGCCGCGTGTTGGCTTCCATCTCGCCGTGCGACCAAAATCGATCCGATTATTGCGCTCAAATATGAATGAGGCGCAATACTTTAGTTCGATCGAGGATCGATCCTTAGGAATGCAAGCCCAACCATCGTCGTGCGGCATCCTCAATCTTCATCAGAGATCCGCGCTCGATGAATCCGAGGCGTCGGAGGAATTTTGCGGCGGGTACTGCGAGCATGCCTTGGATGTTAAATACTCCAGGTTGCAACCAGGGAACTTTCAAATCGATTTCAAATTGACAACCCCGGGGAGACGTTGTATGCGGGATCACGCTGATCAGTGCGTAGTCTTGAACGGAATAGGGAACACTCAAAACGAGCATCGGCCGCACTTTCGCTGCCAAACCCAGGTCAACAAGCCAAACTTCACCACGCTCAGGGATGGTCCTTGCGGGGGGCAGGTTGATCAAGCAGAACCAAAGCTTCCCCAACAGCGGCCATTTGGTCATCTTCCGTCCAAAGGCCGTAAGAATCGTCGTAGATTATGGGAACATTTCGTTTGCGATAAAGGTGCAATAAGGTTTGCTCAAGTCTTTGTAATTCGGAAGTGGAGAGGCTCGGAAGAGCGGCTTCAATTTCTGCAAAACTACTCATTGAGAAAACTTAGCATAAAAACGAAGGGTCTGACAAGAACCGCCCCACGCGAGGGTGGGATTTAAAATGTGTGAAAAATCGAGCCGTTAATCTGGAATGAACCGTTTGTCCCGGAGCGCGGGTATGTGCGCCGAGCACTACCCGCAGCGCGCACCCAAGTCAGAGGTCGTTCGATTTACATTTACGCGTTCGACCGTAAGTAGCCGCTGCGTCCCACATGCGGGATCCGTGACAAAGCCGCGCTCGTCAACGTCCCATACTTTAAATCGCCCCCCAAACGCGATAACTCCCGACTCGTCACATATCACTCGCCACCCCCGCGCACACTATGATTAATCTAAAGAACCTCGAAAAATCAATTAAAACCAAGGCCGGAGAAACCTGGCTCCTTAGGCAAATCAACCTGGACATTCCCGAAGGTGAATTTGTGACCTTTATGGGGCCCAGCGGCGCCGGTAAATCCACATTGCTTTCGATTCTTGGATGCTACGACCATTCGTGGGAAGGTGAATACTTCTTCA
>JAQGOX010000762.1 GCA_028293365.1 Verrucomicrobiales bacterium
TGCGCCACCGAACAAGAATGCGGTTGCAATTGAAGCACTGAGCCGGTTGAAAGGGATGGATCTGGAAGCCAATCCAGCCCTGAAGGCTGCAGTGCTTCGAGTCGTTTCCACAACCAAAGGGACCCCACAGTTTGTCGAATTGGTGCGGGACTTTAAACTGACTGATCAGGGACCGGCACTCCTCGAGTATGCATCGAGTCACAGCGCCGATTCCAGCGGCGTCGACGCCCTTCGACTCCTGGTCGAAAATGGATCACTCGGCTTGGTTAAGGATGGGCTGAAGACGACGAATGCTCCCGCGCTTTTGGAAGTCATCGCGAATAGCGCCGAGAAAATCTTCGTATCTCTCATTGAACCATTGGTTGGTGATGCCAATGTGCCGCCAGCAATTCGAAAAGGTGCCGTGCACGCGCTCGCCTCCACGCAGGACGGCGCTGCGACCTTGTTAAAGATTGCGAAGGAAGACCGACTTCCCGCTGACGTCAAATTGATATCCGGCGCCGAGTTGAGCAAGGCGCGTTGGCCCGGAATCAAGGAGGAAGCCGCGAAGTTATTACCACTGCCCCAGAGTCAAAACGCAGAGCCGCTCCCACCGATTGCTGAGCTCACAAAGCTGCCGGGCGACGCCGCGAAAGGCGCGGAAGTCTTCGCACGTCCGTTGGTTGGTTGCATCAATTGCCACCAGGTGAACGGAAAGGGGGTTAACTTTGCGCCGAACCTTTCTGAGATTGGAACGAAACTCGGAAAGGATGCCCTCTACGAAGCAATCCTGGATCCAAGCGCTGGAATATCATTCGGCTTCGAGGCCTGGCAAATCGAACTCAAGAATGGTGATGAAGCCTTCGGTATCATTACCAGCGACAGCGCCGAGGAGGTCACTCTTAAAACTCAGAACGGCATCAGTTCGAAGTACAAGAAGAGTGATATTGCCAAACGAACCCAGATGAAGACCTCAATCATGCCCGCCGGCCTGCAATTGACCATGTCTCAGCAGGATTTGGTGAACCTTGTTGAATACCTTTCAACCCTGAAAAAGCCTACCGGACATTAACTTGAATCTGGTTGCGTTCAAGCGTGGTTCCCTCGGACGAAGCGAGTTGCGCCTTGGCGATGTTATACTGCGCCAGCGCCCGAAATTCCGCGGTGCGAGCCTCCGTTAATTTGTTCTGATATTCGAGAACCACAAAGCTGGTCGAACTTCCATTCTCGAATTTCTTCTGTTCTGCTTCGAGCGCAAGCTTCGCATACTCGCGCGCTTTTCGCGCAGATCCAGCTTGTTGTAACGTGACTTCTTCCACTTTGACGGCGGTATCAACTTGAGCGAGAACATCCTGCTGCAGTTTTTTGAACAGTGTCACAGCCTGTTGCTTCGAGACTTGGCTGGCTTTGTAGGTGTTGCGAGCGGCGACGTTTCCAATCGGAATGCTGAGCAACGCGCCGATGCTGTAAAATTTGTGATCCCGATTGCGTACGGAATCGACTGAGTCATCGAAACTATTCTGCACGGACTGCCAACCGTAGCTGCCGATGATGTCGAATCGGGGCAAGCGTTGGTTTGAATTGAACTTTACAATGATATCCTGTTTCTCAAGATCGAGTTTCATCTGTTGCAAGTCCGGCCGTTCCAGCAACGCCGTCTTCCAGGCCTCGTTCCGATCGGTGGGTTCCGGGTTTAGCACCAGCGCCTCCCCGGGCTCAAGTTGAACATCTGCTATTGCCTGAAAATCATCCGAGATCAAATTCTTGAGCGTGTTTTGCTGTTCGATATACGATTGCTGCGCCGCAAATAAGACTGTTTTGACCGATTCCACCTGCAGTTCAGCCCGCGGCTGCTCGAGTGGAGAAACGGCATGCAGCTCAACCTTTTGATGCACAAACCGCAGCAACTCAACTGCGAGTTCGAGCTCCTGTTTTTGCGCCGCAATCTGCTCTTTGGCAAAAATGAGGTTATAATAGGCGCTGATTACGGCTGTGACATTGCTGATCAATTGCTGCTTCAACGCCAGTTCCGAAATCTTCAGGTTCTTTTTGTTTAGTTGAATATCTCGGCGATAGCTATCGATCAGGAAATCTCGAAGCAACGGTTGCGTGAGAGTGATGCCAGCGGTCGAGGCGTAATTGTTCGTGATCGCGTCGTTGATGGCCGCCTTGTTTAAGAGCAATCCTGGAATCTGATAGGGGAATGGATAAGTGATTGAGTCAAAATGATCGGTACGCGCGAACAAGCTGTAGCCGAGGCCGAACGGAAGTTTGCCATCCACGCTCGGTCCAACCGAATCGATATACTCGGTGTAGTTCCAATCCAACCCAGCAATGTTGGTCGTTCCGGTTGGCGTTTTGATGTCGTTCAGCTTTTTTGGGTCAAACGCGGAAGGTTGATCGACGTAGTGGCGGCTCGCGCGAATGTTCAAGGCCGGATCATAGATCCCATAGGAGCTTCTGAGCTCATATGTAAAAATCTGCGGACCGAAACGGGCGGCCTGAATTCCAAGATTGTGCTTCAGGACCAGGTCAATGCATTCCTTGAGCGAGACTGACCGTACCGGAGTGTTGGTCTCGACCCCATACGAGTTGAGGCACAGGGAGGCACCAACAACCAACGCCGCAAAAAACTTTGAGCTGATAAACGTTAAAAACTTCACGGATCACAATGCCTGAATCGTTCGATAAAATCGATTCGTCAATCCAGGAGCCTGAGTATCTTTAATCGTTTTTGAACCGCCTACCACCAAAGAATTTGTGAGGATATTGGTCCAGTTCGTGAGGTCACTCGAAGCCTGGACTGTAAAACTCTGGGTCCGAACGCCGCTAACTGCGAATTCAGACTGTCCATTGCGCAGTTCGATGACGGAGTTGGTGCTAAATTGGAGGCGATTAACAATTCGGCCATCTATGGTGGCGAATGCCGCATCGAATCCTGGAAGCACGGTGGTGTGTTCCATCTGCACGGCCTGCAGGGCGAATGGGTTCAAGCCCAGCAACTGCAGGATCGTCGGAGCAATCTGAGTGGTTTGAACCGGAGTTTTGATGGTTTGCGCCGCGAGACTGGGATTTGAAATAACGATTGGCACATTCACATCCTGATCGGAGAATCCGCCATGTTCGGCGACCTTTCCGGTGGAGGCTGAATAAATGGTTCCCAGATTTCCGATCGCAATGATATCCGGGACTCGCGGATCGATTGTGGGATCGGGAAAGCGCAGTTTTAATGATTCGTTTGCGAGGATCTCCACGGTCGAAATGTTGGTTTGATTTCTTAAGAGAAC
>JAQGOX010000801.1 GCA_028293365.1 Verrucomicrobiales bacterium
CGGACCCTGAAATCGTAACAGGCTGTTTTTACAGAGCCTGGAAAAAACGAGGACAATTCGACTACACCCGCGAGGCATGGTCGGAACTGGTCAGTGCCAGTTTCCAGGATTTTGGAGTGATCTCGCCGGAATGTTTTTCTGCCATTTACGAGGCTTTTGCGGAGCCTTCAGCGTGGCGCATCTTTCCAGATGTTTTACCTGCCTTGGCGGCACTTCGGAGCGCAAATATGCGCATGGGAATCATTTCAAATTGGGATGAACGCCTAAGACCATTGCTGCGAGCTCTGCATCTATCTGATTATTTCGAAGAAATTACGATCTCGCACGAAGTCGGATACTCCAAGCCGAAGAGGCAGATTTTCCAGGCCGCAATGAAGGCCCTTCGACTGCCAGCTTCTCAGATCCTTCATGTAGGTGACGGCCATCGAGAGGATTTCGAAGGAGCGCGCGAGGCTGGCTTTGCCGCGCTGCTCCTCGATCGTTCAAAGGCCCGAATCGGGGGTCAAACCATTGCTAATCTTGAATGCCTGCTGTCCCCAGAGGCGAGTCGCACGTTATAACTTCGAACTGGTCGATTCAAGATACGCGATAATTGAAGCAAGATCCTCGGGTGTGATGTTTCCAACGAGTCCGTCCGGCATGATCGACTGATCACGTTTCTGCCGCTCGACGATATTCGCTTTTTCGAGAATGGCAGTTGCCCCAACGAGATTGCGCACTTCCACGGAGTCGCCTCCCTCTTTAACAACGAACCCATCAATCTGGCCGCCATTCTTCATTCTGAAGTTCTGGGATTCAAAACCTTGAGCGATCTTTGCGCTCGGTTTCAAAATTGATTCGCATAACTCCACCCGGCTATAACGTTTGGAAATACCGCCGAGCATGGGGCCTTTGGGTGGTTCCTTTTCGGAAGTAGTATGGCAGACGACGCAACCCTGTTTTAAGAAAAGCTGCTCTCCAATCTTGGGATCTCCTTTGGAGGCAAGGGCCGTTTTGACCACGTCCTCATAACCCAATTCGCTAATCGTGGTCGCCGCTGGCTTGCCACTCTGATCCAACCCAAGTGCTGTAAGTGTCGATGCCGCCACTTTGGCGACCTTCTCATCCTTGCTGCCCAGTTGCTCTCGAACTTGAGGAGCAAATTGAGTAGACCGGGTTGTGGCAATCGTTTCGAGCAACGAAACGGCTCTTTCGGGCTCAGTCCAGAGGCCATCCAGGGCCTTTTTAGCCGCGTCTTTCGGCTTATTGTCCTTTACGATCGTGCTGCTCACGAGGTTGAGCAGAACGGTATCTCCGAGAGTTCGCTTCGCAGCATCATCACTTTGCGACAGTGCCGCAAAATCCTTCACCCGTCGGGCCAGACGGGAATCGCGGGTAAGTTCTTCCCAAACGACTGCCAGCGGCCCCTGTTGCGGCGTGGCGGCCAGCGGAAGCATTGCGTCACGTAACGCGCTGAAATTCTGTTCGCCAATGGTGCTCAAAAGTCGCAGTGCGCGAGCGCGAAGTTCCGCCGGTTCGCTGGTGGTGGTCGATATGGTGACCAGCGCTTTAACGAGCGCTTCCGGTGTAGGCGTTTTGGGCGATAACAAAGGCTCGATCACATCCAGGCGCGATGCGGTATCCTGGCCTGCTTTGTTCAGCATCAATTCACTGAAGCCGGGGAACGAAATCTTATTACGCATTAGAGCGGTCACAAAAACTTTACCCTCTTGTCCTTGTGCTGTGAGCAGATTCTGTTTCAGAGCCGTTTCGATCTTTTCGCTCTCAGTCCAGCGCTCGGGTTTGTAAATTGGACCGCTCGTATCGGGACGCGTGCCCCACCACATGTTCGGGTCGCTGTATGGAGCCTCCTGCATATCGAGGCGGCAGAGCGAGTTGTAGATTCCATGCCGCAGTTCCACGTCGGTTGTGGAAAGTCGTTGCAAAAGACCATCCACGACGGCCGGTTCATACAAGGCCTGCAAAACCCGGAGCGCGCCGTGCTTTACTTTCTCGTTGGTCGAATCCAGCGCGCGGAGGCAAACATCCGAAGACTTCAACCAACGCAGCGCCTGCACCGCGACGTGCGCGACGGTGTAATCGCTGTCCGCAGTTAGAGCGAGCAACGCCTCGGCCGCTCCGGTTTTTCCAAGATGACCGAGGGCAGTTTCCGCCTGGAGCCTGACTCTCGGATTAGGATCGTCCAAGGCTGCGATAAACGGTTGCGCGGGAACCTGGGCGGCAACGCGCACGTCGTCACCCAATGCCTTAAGAACGTATTCCCGAAGGTCATCGTTCTTTAAAAACGCGAGCAATGCGGGGTGCGACTTTACCCCCAGAAGCTGTTTGAGGGTAAAGATCGCCGCAACTCGAGCACCAATATTACTGCTGTTCGAGATTATCTCCTCCAAACCCTGCTCCATTCCGGAATGGACACCGCGCACGAGGACTTCACGTTGCGCTGCCAAACGCCAAACGGCGCTGCCTGAACCGATCGTTTCAATCAACTGGGCATCATCCAAATGTTTGAAATCGGGAACCGAAACCGGTTTGGCACCTTTTTCTGTGAGTCGGATAATGTATCCTACATTCGGGCCAGCATAGGTGAAGGTCGCGCCATCCCAACTGGCGGCGTACAGATGGCCGGCCCCATCAACTTCAAGGTCCGTGGCTCGAGTCATTTTCATGAACTGCTCAGTTTCCGCTTTCCAGGTTGCCCCATTGCGCGTCAGCGGATGATGGTCGATTTCACTGCGTCCCCATTCCACCGAGTAAAATCCAGAAGCCCATTTTTTGGGTAAGGCGGGTTCGTCTATAAAAATGGACCCCACTGGCGAACCCCCACCAAAGTCGATCATCGTTGGAATCATTTCATCCGCAAAATTGCGAAAAAGTGTGGGATAACCCATTTGCGCGCCGAAAGGATTAAAACTCAACCGGTCATTCCAGTCGTCCCCGTCATTCGTG
>JAQGOX010000808.1 GCA_028293365.1 Verrucomicrobiales bacterium
CCTCGCTGCGGCTGCTTACATTGCGCAACTGCCAGTCCGCAATGGTCGCGTGCTCGAAATCGAAATGCACGAGCAGGGATGGATCCTGATTGAGCTGACGGCTGGCCCTGCGCCATTGATTGCACTCTAGCGACTCCGCGACGGCAGACCTGGCTTGCAAGTCGAATAGCGAAGCGAACCCCGCCCGGTTTGCGATGATGATGCTGGTAGTGTGTGAAACTTCTGTCACTGCGCCGGATCCTTCCTGCAAGTTCTGTTTGCCGGGACTATCTGCCGACTGAAACTCAACCCGGCCTTTGAAAACATGCAGTTCGGTATGGCCCTGCTTCACGTAGAGGCCGAATACCGTGCCGAGGTCAGTGACTTTCATTTGCGGAGTTCCAATCCGAAATCCGCTCGCTTGCGGCGGCACCTCGGCGGTGAGCCGACCCACACGGCAGGAAGCCTCGCCTGCCGAAATAATCTGCAACTCCGCGGGTCCTTCGATGACTACCCGCGCACCACTGTAAAAGACCACCTGCGCCAGACCTGATTTGAGACGCAGCCAACCCGGCTCCAGCGGCGAGCCGAGTACCGGTGTTTTATCACGGGAACTCCACTGCGCATTTACCCCGCGGTTCAACATAGCGACAGCCGTGCTAGTCGCGCCCTTGCGCTCGTTTTGTCGCCATTCGTGCACCCCCCACCATCCGGTCAAGAGCAGCGCAAGGCACATCGCCAGCGCAATGGTCGTGGTGACTTTTCGACTGCGAACCTGCCGCTGAGCGGGAAGTCCAACCACCTGCTGCGTCAAGCCAATCCCGCGCCCCGGCATCCCGCTTTCGCTGACTTCGTGCGCCGTGGACACGAACAGATCTTGTTCCGAAGCCAGCCGCGCGTGCAATTCGACCCGCAGTATGTATTCATCGCGCGCTCCATGATCATTGCAGAGCAGTTCGTTCAAAGCACCTGCTTGCTCTTCGGAAAATGAGCCGTGGCAAACGGCGGCCACCGTCTCATCGTAATCGTGCGAAGGAAAGGTGAGCTTCATGGCGCGATTCGTTCCGGCTTCGACGAATTCTCGATGCAGGACTGGAGATCCAGGCGCACTCGCTGAAGCGTCTTGTAAGTGGCCGCAACGGTTCGACTGAAGTTTTCCGCCAGCTTCTCAATCCCGTCACGGCGGTAGTAATAACCCTCGACCAGCGCCCGCTGCTCCTCGGGCAGCTTGCGCAGACAGCTCTCCAAATGTCTTAACCGCATCTCCAGTTCCGGGCCTAGCTCCTCGCGGCGTTGCGCCAGGTCCTCGGCCAGGCCGCGTTCCAAAAGGCGCTGCCAGCGTTTTCGACGGTCGATCCATTGCCGTGTCTTGTTCAACGCGAAACGGCAGGCCCACGGCGTAAATGGCAGGTTGGGGTCGTAATCATCAAACTTCTCCCACAACGCCAGCGCTGTCTGCTGCACGATATCCTCTGCATCTACCACCCCAGGTACTAGCGCCGCCACGTAACGAAAGATTTCCCGTTCGCTGCGCAAGAACAGCGATAGAAATCGCTGTTGCACAACGGCTTGAGCCTCAGCCCTGCGATTCGATTCAGGTGGCAACACAAATGGTATACACTACAACTTCCTTCGAGCCTTGGATTTTGGACACATTATTTTCCGCTTTAGGCTTCGGGTTCGTTCGCATGCCTTTTAAATATCCAGGCTGCAGCATGCGGGTGCTCGAATCACCGTTTAAACCACCAAGGCTGGCCAAGGCGCTTCATTAGTCGTTGTTGTGTAGCCTGGTCGAAACGATCATAATCGAATTGTGATGGACAACCGAACCCCCAAACAGACCGCCGATTCGACGATGGCTGTATTTCTTGATCTGGAAAATATTGCCCTCGGCGCTCGCGATGCGAACTACCCCAGTTTCGATGTCCAGAAGGTGCTGGAGCGTCTGCTTCTCAAGGGTCATATTGTCGTAAAAAAGGCTTACTGCGACTTCGACCGATATAAAGATTTCAAGCGCGGTCTCCATGAAGCGGCTTTTGAACTGATCGAAATTCCACATGTCCGCCAGTCCGGGAAAAATTCGGCCGACATTCGAATGGTGGTGGACGCGCTTGATCTTTGTTACACGAAGGGGCATGTCGATTCATTCGTCATTATCAGCGGCGATTCCGATTTTTCGCCCTTGGTCAGCAAGCTCCGCGAAAACGATAAAACGGTGATCGGGGTGGGGGTTAAAAATTCCACGTCGGACTTGTTTATCAATAACTGCGATGAATTTATTTACTACGATGATCTGGTCCGTCGCGCGCCGCCTAAAAGCCGGCCGCGCGTTGCCCGCGATTCGGGTCCGGCCCAAACCGCCCGGGGAGATAATAAAGGCCCCGACCTGTCGGAAGCCCTCGATCTCGTAACTGAAACTCTGGAGGCTATAGCGGATGAACGGGGCGAAAACGATCCCATCTGGGGATCAATGATCAAACAAACCATCAAACGGCGGCATCCCGGTTTTAACGAGCGCGCTTACGGATTTCGCTCATTTAACGATCTTTTAGCGGAAGCTCAAAAACGCGGTCTTCTAAAGATGGATCCTGACGAAAAATCCGGTGGGTTCACGATCCGGCTTTTGGACACGCCTTAGCTTTTATTAAGGAATTTTTTCGCGGTGCGTTTTTTAATGAGTAATTTTTCGGATCGCAGAAGGTATAGATAGGTCACAGTGGAACCGACCAACCCGATCAGTCCGATGCTTAAGGCGAATACGGATTTGCGCACTAATTCCAGGTCAATCAAAAGATAGCTTCCCAGGGCGACCCCTCCCAGAGCTCCCACCAGCACGCGCCAGAGCGATTTCCATGGGCCGATCCAAAAGAGCAGCCCGACAGTTCCCAGGTAAAGGCTCACATCGAATCCGATCAGCGGATTTCCTCGTTGGGCGCGAGCATTCAGATAAAGTGGGCCAAGCATGTGCAGAAGGGCCAACGGCTCCAGAATGCGACTTGCCCGGCGCAAATCCAAACTTTTGGAGTGATCCGTGATCAACATCAGCGCCAGAAAAAAATAACCGTTGAGTGCCAGGGAGAAGTACCGTTGTCGATCCAGATTTAAGAAACTGAAACTGGTTTCGCTCAATCCCACCATTGCGAAATAGGGTCCCTGCAGTGCCATCACGTCGAGTGCTCCTACCAAAACAATAAATGCCATCC
>JAQGOX010000786.1 GCA_028293365.1 Verrucomicrobiales bacterium
TGCGAAGTTGGAGGAAGCTTTGTTTTCCGAGGCGACGCTTGTAACCGCAACGGGCGATGACAATACCTTGCGGTCGATTCGTGACCGCCTTCCGATCGGAGTCCGCTTTGTCGGATATGGCCACAAAGTCAGTTTTGGATTTATCGCGCATGAGGCTTTGTCAGGATTCAGTTCTCACAAGCTGATTGCCCGGGCCGCAGATGATGTCATAGCCTGGAATCAACTGGGCTGCCTTTCTCCGCATATTTTCTACGTGGAAATGGGAGGTGCAACTTCGCCCGCTCAGTTTGCTGAGCACCTGGCGGAGGAATTGCGGAAACGCGAGAGTACTCACCCGCGAGGGCCAGTTGGCGTCGCTGAAGCTTCCAATATCGCGAGCCGCCGATCATTCTATGCGGTTCGCGCCGCGCATGATGCCGGAACAAAATCATGGGGAAGCGATCAATCCACGGCATGGACCGTGGTTTTCGAAAACGATCCTCAATTTCAATTATCCTGCCTGCACCGATTTATTTACGTCAAAGCGGTCGGAAGCCTGCACCAGGCACTCTGCGCCGCGGACGTTGTGCATGGCAAAGTTTCGACGGTCGGAATTGCGGCTCTGGAAAACCGCGCGACCGCCATCGCGCAGCAGTTGGCAAAATGGGGCGTGACCCGCATTTGTCCCCTCGGCCAAATGCAGAACCCTCCATTTACATGGCGTCACGATGGGAGACCTGCGCTCGAAGATTTAATTACCTGGACTGATTGGGAACAATGATATGCGTGTGGAACTACGAAAAACTTTTCAATTTGAGTCAGCTCATTTGCTGCCCCACCTGGCTCCGGACCACAAATGCCGGCGCCTGCATGGACATAGCTTTCGCGCCGACATCGTTGTGGCCGGCGAATGTGATCCTAAACTTGGCTGGCTTATGGATTATGCGGACTTAAAAGAAGCGTTCCGCCCCCTTTGGGAACAACTGGATCATCATTATCTCAATGAAATCGCCGGCCTTGAAAACCCCACCAGCGAAAACATCGCCATCTGGATTTGGGAGCGATTAAAACCGCGCTTACCACTATTAATCGAAGTGGAGGTGGCCGAGACTTGCAACTCTCGCTGTGTCTATCGTGGGGACTGATTCAGAATCCGTTTGCCTTACCGTTCCTGAGGCGGGATTTCCGGAGCTTTCTCGTGACGGACGAGCAGGGGAATGCTGGTTTCCTGCCGGCCGTCGATCGCGACGTCGATGGAGTATTGGCCCGGATTCTCAAATTTTAGCTGCTGAATCGTAATTACGAAATTGCGCACCAGAAAATTGACATCCTGCGGAATGTTGACATCCACCGGCATATCAATGCTGGGCATGACAAATTTCCCATCTTCGTTGACAAAGTTCATGCGCACTTTGTGATGCCCTTCTTCGATGCGGCTGAATGCCAGGCGCAGAGCCACGGCGCATTGAGGATGAACGGCGGGCAGTTCGCGGGTGATAATAGTGTCAAACGTCCCGAGAATGTTGAGTTTCCCCGAGTAATCGGTCGCCGCGTCACATAGTACCGCCACTTGAATGTTCATATTTTGAAATCGATCGCTCGGACGTTAGCGTGGTTGACTCGCCAGAGAAACTAATTTCTCGTGCGCTTTGCCGCTATCAATGACTTCAGCCGCATAATCAAAACCATCGAGCAGCGTTCGCGAACGGCCAGCGAGAAAAAATGCGGCGGCTGCATTTAAAAGTACCGCGTCCCGTTTCGGGCCTCGTTCCTGGCCCGAAAGAACGTTTCGAATGATTTTGGCACTGGCCTGTTTATCTCCTCCTTGTAAATCGGCCAGAGTCGCGGGTTGCAAAGGAAAATTCTGGGGTTCGAGGCAGGATTGATTGAACCCTTTATCCTGATAGAATTCCGCCAGGTGCGTCTTGCCGAGTGAAGAAATTTCGTCGAGAAATGCATCGCCCACTTCGCCCGAAACGACCATGGCTCGGCGAACTCCCAGACTTTGCAAAACATGCGCAATCTTCTCACAGAATTCCGGTCGCGGCACGCCCACGAGTTGTGCAGTCGGGCGGGCTGGGTTAAGTAGAGGACCGAGTATATTGAAAATGGTTCGTTGCCCGGCCTCAGCACAGAGTTTGCGTGCCGCGCCAATATGCTTGAATGCCGGATGGAAATGTTGGGCGAAAAAGAAGGCGAAATTGTGTGTCGCAAGGCTGCGTGCAGCCGCGTCAGGGCTTAGGTACACCGGAATGCCCAATTCCTCGAGCACATCGGCACTGCCGGACGAGGATGTAATGGCGCGATTACCGTGTTTTGCAACAGTGACACCCCCGGCTGCTGCGACCAGTGCGACAGTTGTGGAGATATTGAAGGTGTTCAAACGATCGCCACCGGTTCCGCAAACGTCCAGGATTTCGCGCTCGCGCATTGCTGCATCCAGGGGCGGTGCAATCGAAAGCTTGCGCAATTCGCGTGCAAAAGCGGAAAGTTCCATCCAGGTCTCTCCCTTGAGAGCAAGTGCGGTCAGGAATTCGGCTTTGCTGATTGCCGATATTTGCTCATTAATGAGGTCCGCGACCGCACTCGCAATTTGCGAATCCGAGAGTGTTTGGCCATTGCGGAGTTCTGTGGTTAATAGGTTAAGCACGATGGAAACTAGAAAGTTGGCGCTGAAAGGAAAACTGAAATCTGCGATGCCTGAGTTCTCAAATTTAAAGGTTTACTCTTTTTTTCATGAGTGAGCTTGCCGAAGTGCTGGGCCTGGAGACTGCCAGCCAGTTTCAACATGCCGTCGAACGCGCCGTGGCCCTGCTTAGGTCAGGCGAGGCCGTTGCCTTGCCCACTGAGACCGTTTATGGCCTCGCGGCCAACGCGTTCGACGTGAACGCGGTCTCCCGGATTTTCTCGATAAAAGGCAGGCCGTCGCATAATCCATTAATTGTTCATGCCGGGAGTTTGGCAATGGCCAGGGAATGTACTCTCGACTGGACCGATAGCGCGGCCAAACTTGCCGCTGCCTTTTGGCCAGGACCACTAACCGTGGTCGTCAAAAGGAGTTCCCTGGTCCCGGATATTGTTACTGCCGGGGGCGATACTGTGGCGTTACGCTGGCCCGCTCATCCCTTTATGCGTGCGGTAATCAACCTGGCAGGATTTCCTTTGGCGGCTCCAAGTGCGAATCTCGCAGGAGAAATTTCACCCACGAGTGCGCGCCATGTTCAGCGCAGCCTGGGTGACAAGCTTCGTCTTATCGTAGATGCAGGCCAGGCGCAGGTTGGAATCGAATCAACCGTGGTCGATTGTACTGGAAGTATTCCGAGGATTCTTCGCCCGGGGATCATCAGCGGTACACAAATTGCCGCGGAGCTGAGACTCACTAAGGCCTCGGAC
>JAQGOX010000790.1 GCA_028293365.1 Verrucomicrobiales bacterium
AAAAGCATTTCCAGGTAATAATAGCTTTGCCAGTAGGTTCTGGTGGACTCGACGCTGAAGAAATATCCCCAGGTTAAAAACAAAATTGCAGCGGATATTCGGTAGAAAACACCAAACGCAACCATCAATCCCGCGAATCCAAGGATTCCAACCATCACACGAAAACCTTGAACTGACAGGAATGGAAGCCATTCAAACCCTTCAAACGGAAAGTTAAACCTAATGCCGGGTCCGGCATAATAATTCTCCAACGGGGTATGCCCCATCGTCATCGCGGAAGGCCGAACCAGGGAGACTGCCTCCAGAAACATGATAGCGCCAAAGCAGATGCGCAGCACTGCCAATGACTTGCCGCTTACGGGCGCAGAGAGGAGACATTGGAACCGGGCCCAAACGCTGCCAGATGTCTCATTGGATTCGACAACCGAATTCGGTCGATCAGAAGCGAACTGAACCCTTTGCTCTTGACCCAGTTTCAGCTTCGCTTTTTCTTTTGCCTTCCTTCTCACATTATCTTGAACATATTCAGCTACCGAGTTTGTGGCAGCGAAATAACGCCCACGCTATCGCGCAACTCATTTACGCCGCCTGGAAGAACTTTTATTTTCGAGCCAGAGGACGGCGCAGTCATTTGTGCGCCATTGCGCGTGGAGCTCCGCTGGTATTGGGATCGACTCAGGGCCTTCTGCAAACGAGCCCAGAACAATATCGACATCTCCATCTCCATCAACGTCAGCGGCATCCATCGTGAGCCAGCGACCGGCGGTGTTTCCCGGAAACGAACTGGGAACAAACTCCAAACCGCCTTTATTTTCAAAATAAACGAAACTCTCCGAAGGCGATTTGCTGTAATCAGGAAAAAAAGAAATCGCGGCTATATCGAGGTCGCCGTCATTATCGAAATCGGCAACTACAGCTTTGAACGCGCCATTCAATGGATAGAACCATTTTTCGTAAAAATTGCCTTTCCCATCATTCATGTAGATGCGGATGCCATGATAACTTTTGAATTGGGAGGGATAGTCACCATTGTCCCCGTTGGTGACAAGCAAGTCTGGAAAGCCATCTTGGTTGAAATCGACGACTTCAAGATGGCTGGACCCAAATGCGGGATGAAATTCTGCGAGAATCCTATGCGAGAAACCAATTTCAGAGTTTTTCATAAAAAGGTGAATCCCTTCGCGAGCTTGGGCTGTGAGGACAAAAATATCGGGGGTCGTCTTTTTGGATGTAAAACTGAACACACTATTTACTGCGCCCGATTGTTCAAGTAGAAGGTGCTCCAGGTAATCGCCCGTTGGTTTTTGTTCAAACCACGAGACCTTGCCCAGGTAATTGCCAAAACAGCAAAGCACCAGATCTTCCCGTCCGTCATTGTTTAAATCAGCAAACGACGCACTTGTGGGCCGCGACAATTGATCGATCAGGGTGCGAACCTCAAATCTGCCATCCTTCGGGGTCGCAATTACCAGTTTTCCATTTTTTTCGTCCGAGGGAAATAAATTGCCGATGAGCGTGAGATAAAACCCTTCGGGCCGAACGGTCAGGTCCACCGGCGGGCTGTCCAGCGGAATTCGAGAGATCAGATCACCGGTGACACTGACAATATCGAGTGAAGGCGGCGCCGCGTTTCCAATGAAAAACCGGTTCGCCCGGGGATCGATTCTAACAAGACACGATAGGTGCTTGGAACCGGAATAGGTTAATCGATGAATTTCAAATCCAGAAAGATTGTTGCCGATGGGTGCATGGGCTTTTTGGGCAAACGGAAGGGCAGGCGCCTGATCACGATAGAACTGCGAAATTGCGACCCAGTCCTTCTGAGAAATGATTGGGGCCGTGGGGAAAATCCCAGCTTCTTTGAGGATTTTTGCGTCCGGCCGGTTATCGAGATTTATTCTCGCAGCGCCCAATAGCGGCGCCATGCGACGCAACGCCCCATTGATCCAAGTCTGTTTGTCGAGTAGGGAAGGCTCCGGGAAAAGGTGACACGCCTGACAATAGGCATGAGCAATATCGACTTCGCGGGATGGTTCGGTGGAGTCCCCCGCTCGAGAGACAAACACAATCAAAGCAGGAACGACGAACTTCCCGAAAGCGCCAAGGTTCATTTTGTGGTGACGCTTCCAGCCCGGAAGTCAACCGTCACCTCTTTCCCCGACTCCTGCAGGGGCGATGTGGTCAATCGACCTCCCGGCCAAACGATTTGAATCCTCGTGGGGACGGCCGGTGTGGCGAGAACCTGAACGAGAGAGTTTTGGGACCAATACCCACTTCCACAGTTAACTTCACGAGAGGGACCCCATTTGTCCTCAAACTCGAGGCGCATCACCGCGCCGATAGCATGCGGATTTCGAGCAGGTCCAGCCAGGCGGACCCGAAGACCGGGCCGGGCACCGATATTGTGCAGCAGAGTCGTGGCGCCTCCGTTTTGACTCACAACCAAATCCACGCGGCCATCTCCGTCGAAGTCTGCCGCAGCGCTGCCTCGCTGTTCGCCGTAGATCTTAATGCCACTTTGCGCGCCATCCTTCGTAGCGAAGGCTCCGCGACCATGTCCCTTGAGCAATAGACCGCGTCCCGCATCGTTGCGTGAGGTTTGAGGCTGCACCGCGAAGAAGTTCTGACTCAGAAAAATGTCCTCGCAACCATCTCCGTCAAAATCGGCAACATTGATACCAAAAGCGGGGGTGAATTGAGCGGA
>JAQGOX010000842.1 GCA_028293365.1 Verrucomicrobiales bacterium
ACGTACGCCGGTCCGTAATCGCCATAAGCAGCCATCGCGACGAACAAGTCCGGTCGCATGGCTTTGGCGGCGAGTTGATACTCAACGAAGAGTTCTCCGGGCATATGCAAAATACGCGCCTGCCCAAGGGAGAGGCAGCTAACGTCGATCGTCAGACCTGATTTGCATCGGCGTAACCAGGCAAGTTTCGAAGGTCCGCCGCTCGCCACAAAGGGTGTTCCACCCGATTTCAATTCGGCTTCCAATTTTTCGAGATTGAGATACTTCGCCGGAGGCAGTGTGACCGGTTCGATTTCCCAATTCACGTCCCCCGCGCTAATTGGCTCACGCTTCGTTGCTTCCCAGGCACGACGCATTCCATCCGCAAGACGTTGAGCTAGAATTCCACGGTTTTCCGTAGCACCGTCGTTATATTTCCCGGCTCCGATATTTCCCCCGGCCCCATTGAAATGGATATGCAGCGCACCTGGGACCGCGAGTTGCCGCATAAAACGCGCGACGCCCGGAAAGTCCGGGTTCGGAACCCCGGTGCGATAATAACTCTGCGGGTGCGTGGCGAAGTAGCTCAAGACGGCAACGGGTCTTTCACCATTCCAAAAGCTGATCAGTGAAACATTTGGATCAATTATACCTTCCGGTTCAGCCCGTATCGCAGGATCCGGCGTGGCCGTCCACCGAACGGCGCGAACTTTGCCGTCGGGCCCGATGATACGGCGATTTGACGCGACCTGATGTACAGGCGCCACTCCAACGCCCAGGTGACTGACAGGCTGCGCCAGCGGCAATGACTGGCGCACGGCCTGTGCAAGATGCTCGACAACCTGTCGTTGAAACTGTCCATCATACTGTCGTGGGGGTATACCCGCTTCCTTTAAGATATTTTCCGCGGAAAAATCGCAATCCGGCGCGTCATGCTGGTGTAGTGTGTGAACTTCGACCCGGTGCGAGCTGGTTGCCGCGGCTTTAGCCAGGGCAGCTCGAAATACATCCTGACCTTCGTTTGCAATCCCGATCCAATCCACTGCGCAAAGGACGATTGGTTCTCCCGCTCCCAGCAGAACAATCCCGCGCGCTCGGAGACCAAGGTCCCATTTATTGGTTACTGGATCATAGGCCATCATCGAGCCGACCGGAGGTGTCGCATCAATATCGAAAGTGGCGACGCGTAAAGACGAGTTCGTTGAACTCACTGTTTTTTCTGGTTCGACCGCGGCTCCGATAGAAATGCCTGCCAGGAGTATCCATGCCCAAATAGAAAAACGGTTGAACATAAAACAAAGGTAATGGAATCGTGCCGCAAAAGGCGAGTCTGCGATTCGGTCTGGCATGGTGCCTGTGAAAATTGTTCCACCGATCTTTATCTATTCGGGGAGGCTGACTTTTTCGATGAAATGACATTAGATTGGGTTCGCGGAAATCCAGTACCTGATCGGGAGGCAGCGCTGGTGATGAATGATAAACCAAGTTACAACGGAATCGAAAACAGCGTGGAGCAGTGACAGTTGGGTCGGTACCTTTCTTTTACAACCTGACGTCAGTCGGGCTCTTCGAGTGACGATAGCCTTCATGGTGCCGCTGGCTTTTTGTTTTTTGACAGGTCGGCCGCGCGCGGCGGCGTTTATTGCGACGGCATCCCAGGTGGTCGCATTTCCCAATCTTCGCGGAGATTACGGGATCCGAGTGGTCATTTTGGCCGCGATGATTTTCGTGGTGGCGTCGGCAGCCTTTTTGGGTGCCAGTGTCAGATCGAGCATTGGCGGATCGGTTCTGGTTATGGGAGCAATTGCGATTTTAGCCGGAATTTGGCGGCACCTCAGTCCCGAATATGGACCTTCGTTCGGAATCTTTTCCGCGCTCCTCTTCCTGATGACTCTTGAAATTGGTCCGGGCGGACCGACCCCGGTTGAAGTGGCAGTCTGGGTGATATCAGGTGGTTTATTTGCACTACTTCTCCAGGCAGGCTCCTGGGTTTTTCGTCCGCAACATGCATTGCGCAAAGCGGCCGCCGAATCGTGGGTCGCTGCCTCTGATGTTTTCCTCGCTTTGAAGAATCAGTTGGAGAATCCATCGAGATCTGATTTCTCGGAAAAAGAGCGAGATCTTCGCGCTGCGGTGGACAAAGGAACGGAGGTTCTCGCCGGGAAATCAAAAACTCATTCGAAAGAGTTTTTCGACCACCTTGAGGCGATTCATCAACTATCCGCCCGCTTGGCTATGCGGGTAATTGCGCTAGTGACATCGCTTGAACCGGCCCTAACCGGAGCAGCAGATCGTCAAAAAATCCCGGAGCTCGAAGCTCTTTTAAACACATTGGCGAATACCGCTCGCTCCGTCGCAATCGTGATCATTACCCACCGAACGCAGAATCTGGAAATTACGGAAGCACGGCTCCGGCGTTGCGAGCACCTTTTTGCAGTGCTCGAGGAACGGTTGACGCTTCTCGCCGAGGCGCGGTCCGACATTGCCCACGCGATTGAACTAATCCATCAGGCAAAATCCTTTTTGGCTCCGGTTAAATCGGCACTGAGGGATACGGTGGATTCATCAGAAAGTCGATGGATGTTCCCAATCCGCTTTCCGGATTTGAGCGGCTATTCGATGAAGATGGTGGCATCCGGTCTCAATCCTTCGGCCGAAATGGATCCGGTGTTGATCCGCTATTCGCTGAGGATGGCATTTCTGACAACGGTTGCGGTGGCGATTTACAAAGGCTTCGCGATACCCCGTGGCTATTGGATTGCGTTCACGATAATTGTCGTCTTGCAGCCCGATTTTGGCTCGACGCGCCAGAAAGCGTCGCAGCGAATCCTCGGAACCTTTGGCGGAGTGCTGCTTGGGACTGGATTGCTCTGGCTGAAGATGCCCTTTTGGCTGCTCGATTTGGTCGCGGGCGCGATGATGTTCGGTTTTGTATTTTTTGTCGTTCGACGTTACGCCCTGGCGGTTTTATTTGTGACCGTAATGCTGGTGCTGGTTACGGAAATGAGAACCCCAGTGCATTTGGATTTTGCGATCGGACGCCTCTTCTCCAATGTTGTCGGCGGGCTTTCCGCGCTGCTAGCGGCGTTCGTTTTCTGGCCATCGTGGGAACGTGAGAAGTTTCCCTGTTTGATGGCTCGCGGCCTGCGCGCCAACCGCGATTACCTGGTTTCAATTGCGGCGCGGGCAGCCGCAGGCAAAGGTTTTGCGGCGGAAGCTGTGGAAGCGAAGCGAAAGGCTGAGCGGGAAGGCGCCGTTGCTCTCGCGTCGTTTCAGCGCTTGCTGGGCGAACCGAAAAAACAGCGAGTCGGGTTGGAACGCTCCAGCGCGCTGGCAGGCTATAACCAACGGATTACTCGGGCGATCACAGTAATGGCAGCGCATTTGCGCGACCAGCCTGAGCGATTCGACTTATTGCTAAGGCCTGTTCAGGACATTTCCAGGGCTTTGGATGATCTGGCGAGCGCAATTGAGTGTGGAAATATGAAAACCATTGTTCTGCGCGATATCCAGAAGTCCCTGCATGAAGCCGATCTGCAACTCGCGAACCCTCCTGCAAAACTGCCTTCTGAAGGAAGTGCGAATTACGGTGCGCTGATATTTGCGCAGCTCGCTCGCATATCGACCGAGATCCGGGCAATGCTGGCAGCAATGGAGTCGCCTTCGCTCGCTGAGGGTTTAAACTCGTCAGCGGCGGTTTCATCGAGTAAGCTCCAGCCGATGAACAAATGGATTCAGGAATATATTGCGAAACAGAAGGCGGCACTCGATTCAATTCCCGCCGAGGCGGTCGCCAAGTTGATCGGCATCTTAAGAGAGGCTCTTGATAAAGATCGACAGATTTTTGTTTTTGGAAACGGTGGCAGTGCCTCGAACTCATCGCATTTTGTAACTGATCTGGGCAAAGGTTCGTCTGACAAAATCGGCCGGCGTTTTCGATGCCTTTCCTTGAATGACAATGTTAGCTGGATCACCGCGCTGGGGAACGACTATGCCTACGATGAAGTCTATTCCCGCCAGTTGATTAATTATGGAAAGCCTGGAGATATCGTCCTGACAATGAGCGTGAGCGGAAATTCTCCGAACCTCGTCAAAGCAGTGGAATGGGCGCGTGCAAACAAATTGACAACAATTGCACTGGTCGGAGGCAAGCGGGGCAAACTGGCAACTTTAGCGGATCATCTGATCGTTATCGACTCGGAGCACTATGGAAGGGTCGAGGATGCGCACATGGGGATTTGTCATATGCTTTGCTATGCTTTCATGGAACTTCCGGAATTAAATACTGGAAAAGCTCAGCCGTAATCGAAACCACGTTGCAGGTTCCGGCATTTGCGTGAAAGTTTGAGCGATGCCCGCGACCGATCACATCAAAAGCAAACTAGGCGAGGTGCCCCATAAACCGGGGATTTACCTCATGAAGGATCGCTTTGGCACGGTGATTTACGTCGGCAAGGCGCGCGATTTGCGAAGGCGGGTCAGCCAATACTTTCATCCTTCACGGCGCCAGGGATGGGATCTAAAGTTGAACGCCCTGGTCGATGCTATTTACGACTTCGATACCCATATCGTTCGAAGCGAGCCCGAAGCGCTCCTGCTCGAAGGCAAACTGATTAAAGAGTTTCACCCGCGGTACAATGTCAGTTTTCGAGATGACAAACGTTTTCTTCTGCTCAAGGTAAATTTACAGGATCCGATCCCTCGGTTTACTTTGACGCGGCTCAAGCAGGATGACGGCGCGAAATATTTCGGACCTTTCGCACACTCGTCCGCTTTACGCAGCACCCTTTCGATGGTTCGTAAAAAGTTCAACCTGCGCGGATGCCGGCCGCTTACCCCATCAGAGCCAGATTATCGCCATTGCCTGTATGCCAATTTGAAGTTTTGTACAGCGCCGTGCATTGGCAACGTGACGCGCGAACAGTATCTGGACCAAGTCAAAGGAGCTTGCGAGTTTCTTGACGGCCAGTGTGAAGGGCTCCAGAAACAGCTCGAGGATGAAATGAAAAAGGCGGCTGCGGCCCAGGATTACGAGAAAGCGGCACGCATGCGTGATGCACTCGATGACCTGCGACGGACCACTCAGAAAACGAATCGGTTCGAACGAGTGCCTTATACTCTTCCTGTGGCAATCCGTCCCGATGACGATTTGGTGGAACTGGCACAGGCCCTCGGATTGCCAAACCCTCCAGAACGGATCGAGGGGTTCGATATCTCTAATATCAGCGGAACATTTGCAGTGGCGTCGATGGTGAGTTTCAAGCGGGGGCGTCCCGATCGTTCCAATTATCGGCGATTCCGTATGAAGACAGTCACGGGCCAGAATGATTTCGCCTGCATGGCGGAAACAATCCACCGCCGGTACTCGCGAATTTTGAAAGAACATGCGGACCGGCCAGTCGCGGAAGTGCAGTCTGACGTTACCGGTTCGATGCCAATTGCTTTGCCGGACTTGATTCTAATCGACGGCGGAAAAGGACAGCTCAACGCCGCCCTGGAGCAGTTGCGATAGCTCCAGCTCGCTCACGTTCCGGTGATCGGTCTTGCCAAGGAATTTGAAGAAATTTTCCGCCCCGGAGAAAGCGAACC
>JAQGOX010000876.1 GCA_028293365.1 Verrucomicrobiales bacterium
AAGCATGCGCCAACTACCGGTGGAAACCGACCCTCCGGATCACACGGATTACCGGAAGATCGTGGAGCCGTTTTTCCAGCGTGCCAAAGATCCCGCGGTGATTGCGCAGGTCGAATCGCTGATCGAAGAGTCGTTATGCGGTGCTTTTGAGCGTGAGTCGATTGAGCTGGTGCGCGAATTCGCGTTGCCCATTCAATCGCGGGCGCTGGCCTATCTGCTCAACGTGTCCGAGGCCGAGGCGGAAACCTGGATTAGCTGGGGGATTCATGTGTTTCGTGACGGCGATTCGAAAGGAGCGGCGCTGGAGGCCTATCTTAATGGGCAATTGGATCGCTCTCTGGCCAATCCGGGGGAGGATTTATTCAGTGCATTGACGAAAGCCACTTTTCGAGGACGGGCTCTCAGTCGGGAGGAAATGATGGGCTTTGCCAACCTGACATTTGCGGGAGGGCGCGATACGGTGATCCATACGACTACTTCTGCTCTGGCCCATTTTGCAAAGCATCCCGAAACGCTGGAATTTCTGCGTCAGGATCCGACGCGTATCGTTCATGCGTGCGAGGAGTTTTTCCGAATCATCACACCACTCACTCACATCGGGCGTGTTTGTCCGGTGGAAACTAATGTTCATGGAGTGACCGTCAAGCCGGGAGGCCGCGTATCCCTTTGCTGGGCTTCGGCAAATCGGGATGACGATGTATTTGATGCTCCGGACGAAGTGCGATTGAACCGAAAGCCGAATCCGCATCTCGCATTCGGTTTCGGCACTCACCTCTGTCTCGGCGCGGCGCACG
This sequence comes from Verrucomicrobiales bacterium, assembly GCA_028293365.1. Classification (GTDB taxonomy): domain Bacteria; phylum Verrucomicrobiota; class Verrucomicrobiia; order Limisphaerales; family SXQI01; genus JAQGOX01. The sequence continues at coordinate 795 of JAQGOX010000876.1, forward strand.
CCCGTCTGCTCCTTCGCACATTGTTGCAACAATGTGTCGAGCGAGTCCGAAGCATCACGATTCTGGATTCGAAGGAACGCGTGGAGAATGAAGAGTCCTATCAGCGAGTCGTGGGGTACGAATCGCTGATTGTTCAATTGACACCGCTTTGAGCGCCGAAGCCGCGAATTATTTCGCGAAGGCCGAATGTTTCGGATCGCCCCCAGATTGAAGGTAGGCGACAAGATTTAAAATCTCGTTTTGATTCAGCGGATTGAGCAAACCTGCCGGCATTAGTGAAATCGGATAGGGCTTGCGACTCTTCACTTCTGAAAGAGCGACGGAAGTTGTGTCGTCGAGATTGCGAGGATCGGCGACCACGACCAGCTTTCCGTTTTCTTCGTAGGCGCGGCCAACGAGAGTCGAGCCGTCCGTGAGGTGGACTTCTTCGGAACCGTATTGGTCAGAAATCACCTTCGAGGGTTCGATAATGTTTTCGAGCAAATCACGGACGGTGTAGCGAGAGGCAACGCCGGTCAGATCGGGTCCAACGCCGCCACCAGAGCCGTTAAATCGATGACATGAGGCGCAACCCATCGAATGAAACATGGCTCGGCCATTTTCGAAGTCTCGGCCTTTTATGCCACCGCCCACGATCGCGACGGCCTCATCCACGGTATATGATTTCCCGGGACCTTTAGGCATAGCGAATTCCGGAACACCGCCCACAGGCTTTTGAGTTGAGAGAGCATCCAGGGAGCGGCGTTCCGCGGTGTCAGTCACGGTTCCGAGAGCGTCCTTGCGAATATTTTCAATATAGCCACGAAAGCTATTGCCGCCCTGCCATGGGGCTGTTCTAGGAAACCATGCGAAGAACGATTTGCGAAGCGCGGGTGTCCAGCCGGTTTTAGCTTCACGAAGCAAGTAGGCGAAGGCGATTTGCTCCTGGTTCGGCCGGCTGGTGGAAGCCTGTGCGAACGCGCTGGCGTAGCCTCGATTCCGTTCCAACAGTGCGTCACTTGCGTATTTAAGGTCGCCGTCATTGGCCGTAAGCATCAACGGCACCGTTTTGGCAACGACATTCGGATCACCGATCCGGATGAGCGTGCCTGCCACTTCGTGGTTGAGCGAACGGCTCGATGATGGATAGAGCGCGTCCAGGCGCTTAATCGTGGAATCGCGAACGTCCCCTTCGGGAACGCCCAGACGAATGAACGCCAATTGATAGGCACGCACTGTGGCAAGCCGCTGGGATTCGTCGAGTTGACCGAAATCGAGATGGTTGAGCAGTTCCAGAATGCGGTCGCGATGCGCGCTCGTCCCGGTTCGGGCGAGCGCAACAGAGCCTTCGATAACGGCCCATGGACGTGTTTCAGAGAAAACGCGGTCCACCCAGGCCGAGACCGGCTGACGTTCAATGGCAACGCGTGCCGCGTAACGAATCCAGCGGTCGGGGCTTCCCAAATGTGGCCAGGCTTCCCCGATTGCCTCGAGACCAGTTCCGTTGTCGTGTAAATGTTCCAGTTCATGGCGGAGCCTAAGGCCCGGAGTTAAATCTGGAGTTGTCACGGGCGAGGTGCTTTCAGGGCCGGTGTAAACCACCCGATAGATGGCAGACTGAGTTCCGCGGCCTCCGATCGCGAAGTACATTGCCCCATCGCCCGGATGGATCAGCACGTCGGTGAGCGGCAGCGGACGACCGCTCAGGAATTCTTCTTTCTCGGCCTTATAACCTCCGCCGTCGGGAGTCAGGTGAATGGCATACATGGTGCCGTAAGTCCAATCATTCCCAAAGATCGCATTCTGGTAACGCGCTGGAAAATGAGCGCCCTTTCCAGAGACCACACCCGTAGGACTTCCAGGTCCGATGTCCACCAGTGCTGGAAGACTATCTGGATAATACGACGGCCATTTGCCGGCACCCGACCGCCAGCCGAGATCGCTCCCGCTCGCCGCAAGGCAGATGCGCGTGGGACGATACCAAGGCAGGCCCGCGTCCCATTCCATGTCCGAATCGTAGGCGATGATGTCACCGAAATTGTTGAAAGCGAAATCATAGGTGTTGCGGTATCCGTAACTTATAAGTTCGAACGTATTGCCGTCGGGGTCCGTGCGGCAAATGTAGCCGCCAGGAGCAAGAATGCCCCGGGCATGGCCATTGGCATCCCAAAGACGCGTGACGATCTGATCTTCGTTCCATACGCGTGGCGCACGGGACAATTCCATATGATCAGGAGTCTTGGTGTGGTTGCCGCAGACGACGTAAAGTGACTTGCCATCGGGTGAGAGCACAATACCGTGCGGACCGTGTTCCCCTCCTCCATCAATGCGGCGCAGGAGTTTTTCCTCGTCGTATTGATCATCGCCATTCGTATCGCGCAAACGCCAGAGTCCCTGGCGTCCGCCTTGTTCGTTGACCATTACGTAAAGACTGTTAAACGCGCACAACAGGCCGTGCGCGCCGCCGACCGAATTGGTAAGGCGTTCAACCGTCGCCGCGGATTCAGAGCCGGGAGCAGCGAGTGTAAGGCGATAGAGCCCGCCACCCTGATCACAGGCAATTAGCCGGCCTTTCGGGTCCACCGTCATACTTACCCAGGAACCCTGATCTGATTTAGGAACGGCATGAATAAGCTCCACTTTGAAACCGGGACGAATCTGGATGGACGCAGGATCTGTAACTCTGGGAGCACCTGAAGAAGCGCTGGCGTTGGCAAGGGCATCACCCCAGGGG
>JAQGOX010000010.1 GCA_028293365.1 Verrucomicrobiales bacterium
CCGGAAATTAGAAGGCACAATCCATGAATCGACTTTTGGCACTTCTTATTTTCAGCGCGGCGTTCCAACTCCAGGCGAGCGACTGGATGCAGTTTCGCGGACCCAATTCCGGTGTTTCCGAGGAAACTGATCTACCCACCGTTCTTGACGCGCAAAATAGTATCGCCTGGAAAAGCACCCTACCCGGACGCGGCATCTCCAGTCCAATTATCGTCGGCAATCGTGTCTTCGTAACGTGCGCAAGTGGCGCGCAACAGGATCGATTGCACGTCATCTGTTTCAATGCTGGTGATGGATCCAAACGATGGGAGCGCGAATTTTGGGCTACCGGCAGAACGACCTGCCATGAGAAAATCAGTGTCGCTGCTCCATCGCCCGCGAGCGACGGAGAACATATCTTCGCGCTTTTCTCCTCGAACGATCTCTTCTGCCTGGATCTCGATGGAAACCTGCTTTGGTTGCGTGGGTTAATGCGCGATTATCCGAATGCCAGCAACGGCTTGGGCCTGGCGGCGTCGCCAGTTGTGAGCGTCGGAGTATTTGTCGCCCAGATCGAAACTGATGGCGAAGCATTTGTAGCCGGCATTGATGTCGCCACCGGCCGTAATCTGTGGAAAATCGAGCGCCCGAAAAAAGCGAATTGGACTTCGCCCCAGGTAATGAAGGCTCCAAGCGGCAAGTCCTTTATAATCCTTCAGGGCAGTTCGGGCGTCACTGCTATCGATCCAACCAACGGAACGATCGTCTGGAACTATACCGAAGGCGCCGCGACGCTGCCGACCAGCGCGATACATGGCGACGTTATCTTTGTTCCCTCCTCCGGCGTAACCGCCATTCAAGTCAATGCAGATGGAGGTTCCTTCAAGCAACTCTGGCGCGCTACTCAATTGCGCACATCGACCCCCAGTCCACTTGTCACCCGAGAGCGCATTTTTACTTTGAACGATGCCGGTGTACTCACTTGCGCTGACACGGTCGAAGGCAAACGGCTCTGGCAATCCCGTCTCACGGCCCCATTTAGCGCGACTCCGGTCGCCGCCGGGAAACATTTATATTTAGTGAATGAAAAAGGCCTGCTGCAGATCGTTGATGCCAGCAGTGAGGATGGGGTAATCACAAGCCAACTCGACCTCGGCGAAACGATTATTGGCACACCATCGATCTCCCATGGCGGACTCTATTTACGAAGCGACGCCCATCTTTGGAAGATAGCGAAGGTCCCAACTTTATAGCCGCGACAACGGCCCGATCACTTGGAGATGCTTGTGAAAAACTCTTTATTAGCATTACGATCCTCCAGATTTCACAAGTAAGAAATAGCCACGAATACGAAAATGAAACCACTCCGATTTTGCCAGGGTTTCATGGTTCTGTGCGGAATCATGATTTTGTCCTTGTTGATTTTCCGCCTGGGGATTGGCGCCACACCGGATGAAACCGTGGACAGCCTGGGACGGAAGATGGGGTTCAACGACCGGCTGTCGCTGGAACATTACGGGATTATGATGCGGAATTTCCGTCCAACCCTGCTGTTCCAGTGGGAGTATTTCTACGAATGGATACTGGTTGCTGCGTTCGGCGTCGGGTGTGTTTTCGTCTGGTCACACGATCGTTTCGGCTCACCCGGGTTTCGCTGGTTTTTTGGCGCACAACTGGTGTTCTTTCCAGCCGGATGGTTTGGGTTCCTTTTCCTTCCGAGCGTGGTGCGATCGATGATAGCTGGGACGATGACTCGGGAGAGCTTTACCGACGTTCCGTTCCTGTGGGGCACGGCCCACACGGTCTGGTTATTAACGTCGATATTGATTCTCATCGCCACACTAGGAAGACGTTCGGATGATCAATCAGAGAACAGTCCAACCTAAGGACTGACTCAACAAAACTAATGACACAGGTGAGTAATCGTTCTAAAAAGGGATGTGAAAAAGCGTTTTTCTCAGCTTCCCCTGAAATTCGGACTGATTTTCTTATTTGTGTCCGGTGGCGGAATTCAAGCGAGTGATTGGCCGGGTTTTCGCGGTCCCACCGGCGATGGCGTGGCGAAAAAGGAGAAAGCACCGACCTATTTCGGACCATCCAGCAATCTACTTTGGAAAACCGAGCTGCCTTTCGGCCATTCATCCCCCGTGATTTGGAAAGATCGAATATTCCTAACTGGAGAACAAAGCAACAAACTCTCTACGATCTGCCTGGATAAAGGTTCGGGAAAGAAGCTGTGGGAACAGACAGTGACTCCAGAAAAATTGGAGCCCGTTCATTCATCCAACTCCCACGCCACATCCACTCCCGTCACTGACGGTAAGAATGTTTACGTTTATTTCGGCTCATTTGGGATGCTCGCATACGACCTGGCAGGCAAAGAGAGCTGGCGGAAGCCGTTGCCAATCCCGCGGACATTTAACAATCAGGGTACAGGTACTTCTCCCGTCCTGGCAGACAACAAGCTATTGATTTTTATCCAAATCGGAAACGATTCGCACCTGCTCGCACTTAACCCAGTGGATGGCAACGAACTTTGGAAAGCTCCGATGCCTCTCTATAACAATAGCTACGGAACACCGGTTATCTGGAGCGAAGAAGGCAAAACCTTTGCGGGACTCGCCTGCGCGACGCGGTTCAGTGCGTTTAGGGTTTCAGACGGCAAAGAAATGTGGTGGGTCAACGATATCGGATTTCAGGCGTGCAGCACGCCGGTTTCGTTGGGTGACCGTCTCGTTCTAAGTTCCGCAGGAGCATTTGGCGATGCCTCGAATGTAACAGCCCCTCCGGCTTTCGCGGAAATGATAAAGAATTACGACCAGAACGGCGATGGATTGATCGGTTACGATGAAATTCCCAACGCCCTACTTTATACAGACCGACACGCCTCGCAGGGTCAGGGTAATATGTCTTTAAAGAGCGCCTACCGGATGTTTGGCGGCGTCAAGAAAGATGATAAACTCGATAGTGCAAAATGGGAATCGATTCGCGGAGCGCTCAGTGATTTCCGGGTCGGGCAAATGAATCGGGCCGTGGCATTGTGTGTGCGAACGGGTGGCAAGGAGGATGTGACCAGCTCGCACGTTTCCTGGAAAGAAGTCAAAGGGGTGCCCGAAGTGCCGTCGCCCCTGGTGTTCGACAAAAAAATTTATATGATCCGGAATGGCGGCATTCTGGTCTGTCGTGATATGGACACCGGAAAATTAATCTATGAAAACCGTATCGATTCGCCCGGTGGTTATTTTGCCTCCCCGATCGCGGCCGAGGGATCGATTTATGTTTGTTCCGATCGTGGCACCGTGACAGTCATAAAACCTGGAAATTCGTTCGAAGTTCTGGCACGAAACGAACTTCAGGAACCAATTAACGCTTCACCCGCGATTGTTGATAATGCCCTCTTCGTCCGCACAGCGAAACAACTTTTGGCATTTGCTGACAAAGCTAAATAACAGTTGCTTTTAATGATCCGATCTGGATTCCGACCACACCGGACCCCTTTGCAAGGCATCTGAATTTACTTCGACTTTAGTGTCCGAGCATCCAGGGGCGGTTTCGCTTTCTGGGAGTGCGGAACTCGCCGAGCTTTGGAACCTTTACGGTGGATTTACTTCGGGCAGCTCCACTTTGCTTCGACTTGCCGCACCCGCAACGGGTGCCACAGGCGTGAGTGGTTCTTACGCCGGGCTCGTGCCTGCTTTTTTCATTACGGGTAAAGGCGTCGCGGCGCACGGGCGACATTAGCATCAGGCCGGGTGCTGTAATGGAGCGGGCAACCCGGGCGGCGCATTGGGGACAGGCGGTGGCCTGGTCCCGCTGTTCCATGGCTCGGTGCAGGGTGAAGGTACCGCACTGAATGCATTCGTATTCGTAGAGGGGCATAGAATCGAGCGTGTTGATTAAATATCGGGAGGTGAGAGAATTTTTAAACGCGGTTTTCATGGTTATTTGACCCGCGCCATATCTATCTTTCCGTTGAGATATTTCTTCGGACCGTCGGCGTTGGGGAGGATATCGAAATCAAAGATTTCGGTGGGGAGGTAGAGAGTTGCGCAGGCATTGGGTATATCGACGATGCCGCTGATGCGTCCTTCGACGGGAGCGGTCCCGAGGATCGCGTAAGCCTGTTCGCCGGTGAAACCGAATTTTTTCAGATATTCAATAGCGTTCAAACAGGCGCGGCGATAGGCGACGTGTGGATCGAGGTAATATTGTTTGCCCGCTTCATCCACGGAGATGCCTTCAAAAATCAAATGACGAGTATAATGAGGTTCGACCGGGCTGGGTTGGAAAATCGGATTGATGATTCCGTATTTCTTCATGCCGCCTTTGATGATGCTGACGCGGAGATCAATGAAGCCGGCCATTTCGATGGCTCCGCAGAAGGTAATTTCGCCATCGCCCTGGGAGAAGTGAATATCACCCATGGAAAGGCCGCCGCCTTTTATGTAAACGGGGAAATAAACTTTTGAACCGCGGCTGAGATTTTTGATGTCACAGTTTCCGCCGTGTTCACGAGGAGGAACGGTACGGGCCGCCTCCTTTGCAGCTTCCTTCGCAGCGGCCTTCTTCATTCCGCCCATGTGTGCGGTGGGAGCATAGGGCAACGCACAGAGCGGCGGGGTCCGATCGGGATTGGTCGCGAAAAGTTCCGACTCGCGCTTGTTCCAGGTGGCGAGCATTTCTTTTGAGGGAAGGCAGCCGATGAGCCCAGGATGCATGATTCCTGCAAATTCAACACCGGGAATGTGTCGTGAATTGGCGTAAACACCGCTGAAATGCCAGCAGGCTTTGCGGGCGTCGGGATAATGCTCAGTAAGGAAACCGCCACCGTTGCTTTTGGCAAAAATGCCGGTGAATCCCCATTCGAATTCGGGCATTACGCCAATATCAAGAAGATCAACCACCAAGAGATCACCCGGCTCAGCACCTTCAACACCGATGGGGCCGCTGAGATAATGCACCTTGGTCAAATCGACATCGAGGATGTCGTTCGCGGCGTCGTTATCGGAAATCTGGCCTCCAGTCCAATCGATGCATTCGACACGAAATTCATCACCGGGTTTTACATAGGCAACCATGGGGATATCGGGATGCCAGCGGTTATGAATCGAAGTCTGCTTTTCAGGAGGTGTTTTGAAATCAACTTTAATCAGCGTTTTGGGCATGGTTTTTCCTTTGGCTATTTATTGTGATGGCGGAATTGTTTTAAACGGCTAACAGAGACCTGACTTTATCGGAATCGAGACTGGCACGAGCAGCTTCATGGACGAATCGGCCGCGTTCGAGCACCAACGCCCGGTCGCAGACTTCCATCATGAAGCTGACAACTTGTTCACTAACGATGATCGCAGGCTTGCGCATTTGACGAATGTCTTTAAGGGCTTTTGCAATATCCTTGATGATGGAGGGCTGAATTCCTTCGGTTGGTTCATCGAGAACCAACACTTTGGGATTGGAAACGAGGGCACGGGCGATCGCAAGCTGCTGTTGTTGTCCGCCGGAGAGATTACCACCTTTGCGCTTCCGCATATCGCGCAACACCGGAAAGAGCGCATAGATCTCATCCCAAAGGCTCGGCTGTACCTTCTCGCGAGTGCCGGTGAGAATATTCTCAGTTACAGTCAAAGAGGGAAAAATCATTCGCCCCTGGGGAACGAACGCGATTCCGCGGCGGACACGCTCATAGGAGGCCAGTCCGGAGATTTCCTGGTCCTGCAGTTTGATCGAGCCTGATTTTGAAGGAAGAATTCCGATCAATGATTTCAGGAGGGTCGTCTTGCCCATACCGTTGCGGCCCATGATCACCAGAATTTCCTCGGGATTAACCGTAAAACTGAGATCGTTGATTACGCGACTTTGTCCATAACCGACTTCGAGATTATTGATAGCGAGCATAGAATACATTTCAGTGACCGAGATACACATCGATGACGCTTGGATTGTTTTGAACTTCCTGCATGGTGCCTTCAGCGAGAATTTTTCCGAGATGGAGCACTGTGACTTTGTGGGCGATTCGCGAGACGAATTCCATATCGTGTTCAATGATGATGATGGAACGGCCTTTGCAGATCCGCTTGAGAAGTTCTGCTGTTTGTTCCCGTTCGGAGGAACTCATCCCAGCGACCGGTTCATCCAGCATGATGAGTTCGGGTTCCTGCATCAGGAGCATTCCGATTTCGAGCCACTGCTTTTGGCCGTGACTCAAAAAAGCTCCTTCGACTTCAAGGTAGCCATCAAGGAAGATTTCCTGGGCGACCTTTTGAATGCGGCTGATCACTTCTTCGGAGCGCTCGAAGGCGAGGCAACCGAAGACCGTGCGGCCTTTCGGATAGGAAACCTCCAGATTTTCGAAAACGGTGAGATTCTCGTAAATCGAAGGGGTCTGAAATTTTCGCCCGACTCCCGCCTGCACGATTTTGTGCTCGGCCATGCCGACCAGCTCGCGATCTTTGAATTTGATGCTTCCCTCGGTGGGGCGGGTCTTCCCGCAAACCATATCGAGGACCGTGGTTTTACCCGCACCGTTCGGACCGATAATTACCCGAAGCTCGTTCTTATCGATATAGAGATTGAGCGAATCGACCGCTTTAAACCCATCGAACGAGACAGTTAAATCTTCAATCGCCAGGAGGAAGTTTGTATTGCTGCTCATGAATTTTGACCTTTGGTAATCGGAGTAGAAATCGGAGAGGGATCAAGCGGTTGCTCGGTTTTTAGTCTTTTCAAAAGAGGGCCGCCTTTCTTGCAGATAACAGTCCAGATTCCAGCCAGACCGTTCGGAAAGAGAACCACCACGGCAATGAAGAGTCCGCCCATCAGGAATAACCAGAGTTGCGGAAAGGTTTCAGAGAAGAGGCTTTTGCCCGTATTAACGAGTAACGTTCCATAAATCGCACCGTATAAGGAAGACTTACCTCCGACGGCAGCAAATATGACCATCTCAATGGATGGGACTATTCCGACCAGGGAAGGAGAGATGAAACCGACCTGCAGAACAAAAAGCGCACCGCCGATTCCGCTGAGCGCGGCAGCCAGGCAAAAAGTGAAAACTTTGAAAGCCGAGACATCGTAGCCGGAGAAGCGGACTCGATCTTCGCGGTCCCGCATGGCCAGCAACATCTTTCCCATTTTTCCAGAAAGCAGCCATTGCGAAACGAGGATTGCGAGCAAGAGCAAAGCGCAGGTCGTAAAATAAAGGACGTACTGGGCATGCTTGCTGCGGATATCCCAACCGAGCAGCGTTCGCAGGTCAGTGATCCCGTTGCGGCCACCCGTGTAGCCCTGATTACCGTCGATACCCAGAGAGAGGATCAGTGCGATTGCCTGAGTGATGACAGCGAAGTAGACACCACCGACGCGGCGTTTGAACATTGCCACACCAAGAATGAAAGCCACTGCCGCGGGAACGATCACAACCGCGATAAGGCTGAATGGAAGACTCTTGAAAGGGACCCAGAATGCCGGCAAATGGGTGATCTGATTCCAATCCATGAAATCAGGAATGCCCGGAGTGGACTGAATTTTTGTAGTGATTGGATCCGACGCCTCCAGTTTCAGGAACATCGCCATGCAATAACCACCGAGCCCAAAGAAGACACCTTGCCCAAGGCTGAGAACCCCACCTTTACCCCAGAGCCAAACCAGCCCCAAGGCAACGAAGGCGTAGGTGAGATATTTGCCGACAAGATTGAGTCGAAAAATATCGAGGCAACCCGGTAGCAGAACGAAAAGCACCAGAGCCATGATTGCGATCTTAACCAACCCGGCCTTGCCGCCCAAAACCCGATCAAAAACTGTTTGCATACGTGTGCGTTTTGTTTGGGATTTTTATGACCGCACTTTGCTGGTGAACAGGCCTTGAGGCCGGATCATCAGAATGATGACGATCAGGCTGAGAACGGAAACTTTGCCCATAGTCCCTTTTAGGAAGAACTCGAGGATTGATTGTCCCTGGGCGATGCCGAACGCCGAAGCCACAGTTCCCAACAGACTGGCCGTCCCACCGAAGACAACTACCAGAAAAGTATCGACTATATAGCGGGAACCACTGTCAGGACCGGTCGATCCAATCGTCGTGAACGCGG
>JAQGOX010000013.1 GCA_028293365.1 Verrucomicrobiales bacterium
ACCTCGTTTACACCACTGAGGTACTCGGAAATATCCGCGAATCGTATCCGTTGCCGTTGATTCTCTCGGCTCTCGGCGCGGCTTCGATTGGGCTCGTTTGGGTTTTACACCAAACCGGCTGCTTCGTGTTGTGGCTTAATTCAGAAGCCAGATTTTTGCGAACATTGCGTTTCGCAATTGGCGTGATTGCCTTTGGTGCACTTGCCACGCTCTTCCTTTCGAACGCGCAGGTTCCTTCGTTTGGAAATGTTTACAATCAGGAGTTGGCAAAAAATGGTCCTTATTCCCTGTTCGCGGCGTTTCGCAATAACGAACTGGATTACGAGGCCTTTTATCCCAAAAAGGAACCGCGCGAGATTTTTCCTGAAATCAGGAAACTGCTTTCAACGACCAATGCTACTTTCCTCTCCGAAACGCCGATGGACATTACGCGTTTGATCAAAAGTGAGGGGCAGGAAAAGCATTGGAACGTTATTCAAATCACGGTCGAAAGTCTGAGCGCCAGTTTCCTCGGGACTTTTGGAAACAAAGAGAATCTCACTCCCAATCTCGACCGCCTTGCAGGGGAAGGAATGTTATTCACCCAGTTTTATGCCACGGGAAATCGCACGGATCGAGGCATGGAAGCTCTGAGCCTCTCAGTTCCGCCCACCCCGGGTCGCTCCATTGTGAAACGCCCTCATAACGAAGGCCTATTCACTCTCGGCTCCGTGTTTTCCGGCAAAGGATACGAAACCTCATTTATCTACAGCGGTTTCGGATACTTCGATAACATGAATTACTTTTTCGGAAGCAATGGGTACAAGGTGATTGATCGGAAGGCCGTTCCCAAAAGTGACATCACGTTTGCCAATGTATGGGGGGCATGCGATGAGGACCTGTTCCGCTGGGTATCACGGGAGGCGGATGAATCGTATGCACGGCACAAGCCGTTTTTTCACTTCGTCATGACCACTTCAAACCACCGTCCATTCACCTACCCGGAAGGGCGCATTGATATTCCCTCGAAGTCCGGCCGGGAAGGTGCCGTCAAATATACGGATTACGCGATTGGCGAATTCATTAGAGCGGCTCAAAGTAAACCATGGTTCACCAATACTCTCTTCGTCATCGTGGCGGACCATTGCGCAAGCAGCGCCGGTAAAAGCGATCTGCCAGTCAAGCAATATGAAATTCCGATCATTCTCTATAATCCCGCTCTGGTAAAACCGGCGAAGATCGACACTCTGTGCAGTCAGATCGATTATCCTCCGACTCTGCTGGGATTGATGAATTGGAGCTACAAGAGTCGATTCTATGGAAAAGACGTTCTTAAAATGGGTCCCCAGGACGAGCGGGCCCTAATCGGGAATTATCAAAAACTCGGTTACCTGAAAAATCGTACTTTGACGATTCTCAAACCAGTCCGCCAGGAAGTAGTTTACGAGTATGATCGTGCCACGGGGAATTTGCAGAAAGCCGACCCATCCAAAGGTTTTGTCAACGAAGCGATCGCCTACTACGAAACCGCAGGCTACTTCTTTGAACATAAGCTGAACACGGCGGTTCATGACCAGTAAACGCGCTTTCATCGTAATGATCGCCTGTTCCTTGCTGGCGATTTTCGTTTTCGAATACTCCGGAATCGACCTTGCCATTCAGGATCACTTCTACAATTTCGAGGCACGCGCATGGCTCGTTGATCAGCATGCACCGGTTCCCCGTTTTTTCTTTTACAACTTGCCGAAGCTTCTATTGGTGGTTTATGGGGTGACTTTGCTGGTGATGGGGACGGCTGCGGCGCGTTTTCGCAAACCGTGGTTCCTCCCGAAGAGAACAGCGCTCTATCTGCTTTGCTCGCTATCGATTATCCCGGTCATGATCGGAATTGGAAAATCCCAGAGCTGGGTTTACTGCCCGAGTGAAATCACTCGATACGGAGGGCCAGGCCACTACCGGCGGGTATTCGATCGCCTTCCAACAGACGTTGCTTATAAAGAGCGAGGCCGGTGTTTTCCGGCTGGTCATGCGAGCGGTGGGGCGGCACTGATCAGTTTGTACTTTGCGGCGCGAACTCGGAGACAGAAAAATCTGGCACTTTTAGTTCCATTATTCTTCGGCGGTGCAATGGCGTTTTATCAGATGCTCAAGGGCGCCCACTACATGAGCCATACTGCAGTCACCTTTATCGTGGCGTGGGGTATTAGCCTTATGCTTGCAAATGCCTTCGGCGTGCATCAACCAAAAGCGAGTTCACAAGCCGCAACGAGCTCGCCTTGATTAATTTTGTTTGGGCGGCAAAGGTGCGTCATTAGACAGCCCGGTTATAAGCCTGGCGCCGCGTTTGTAGGTAAAGTACGAATAAGCCCACTGGAAAAGCACCGCAATTTTATTCCGGAATCCAACCAGGAATATTAAATGGACTCCCAGCCAGGCGAGCCAGGCTGTAAACCCTGAGAATTCGAAGTGACCGATTTTTGCCACGGCTTTGGACCGTCCGATAGTAGCCATGGTTCCTTTGTCCCAATACTCAAACGGAGTTCGATCTTCCGGAGGTACGGGGCCTGAAGTCACTTCTTCTTCAATTAGACTGGCCACGTGTTTTCCCATTTGCATCGCTGCCGGCGAAACTCCAGGTACCGGCTTGCCTTTGTCTCCGAGCGAAAGCACGAGATCGCCAATCGCGAATACTTCTGGATGGCCCGGAAGACTGAGGTCAGGCTGAACTTTGATTCGGCCCGCGCGATCCAATTCAACACCCAGCTTTTTAGTAAGCGGGTTCGCAGAAACGCCCGCGGCCCAAATAATATTTGCGGCAAGAATACTGGTTCCGTCCTCCAGTTCGACGCATTCCTTGCGGATGGTTTTTACACGGGCTGAAGTTCGTACGTCCACCCCCAGCTTTTCGAGTTGCGTGCGCGCACTTGTTTGTAACTCCGGGGGAAAATGTGCCATAATCGTGGGGCTGCCCTCCAGCAGGATTACACGGGCGCGTTGCGGATCGATATGCTTGAAATCGCTTTTTAAGACGTAGCGGGCCAGCTCCGCAAACGCGCCAGCGAGTTCGACTCCGGTTGGTCCGCCGCCGACCACCACCATCGTCATGAGTTGGTCGAGTTCCTCGGAATGTCTCGCGTTTTCCGCGCGTTCAAACGCGAGCAGGATCTGGCGTCGAATTCGAATGGCATCATCGATCGATTTCAGTCCCGGCGCAAATTGTTCCCATTCGGGGTGGCCGAAATAACTGGTTACTCCCCCCAGGCCCAACACGAGGTAATCATAGTGAAGGGTATTGTGCTCCAGATTTACCGTTTTCGTGGCAAGATTGATGTCGAGCGCCTGGTCCAAAAGTACTGTCACATTACGCGAATCTTTGAGAATGGATCGAATCGGTTGGGCAATTTCGGGCGCGGATAATCCCGCGGTTGCGACCTGGTAAAGGAGCGGTTGAAACAGGTGGTGGTTCTGGCGGTCCACCAGCGTGATGCGGGCATTGGGATGCCGAAATGTTTGGCAGAAAGTTAGACCCCCGAATCCTGCGCCGAGTACGACGATATGTGTGGCTGCGGTTTCCATCCTAATCTGAGTGTTTCCCTAAAACGGCCTAAATGCAAGAGAACCCGCCCTTAATCGTCCCGGCGATTTTTGCATCCCAGCCAATTACCACGCCTGATTTTTGGAAAAAAGGCGGTTTTCTCGGCCTGCCGATTCAAATTCTCCAATAAAAAATTGCGAACCCGGTTTGTTTTCTGCATTCTGAGGGGCTTATGCGGCAGGTCAATCTTGGCATTATCGGTGCGGGCACCGTGGGTGGCGGCGTGGTTCAGGCGCTCGAGCGCAATGGCGCGCTCATGGCGTCGCGCCTCGGCGTGCGCCTTCATGTTGCCCGGGTTGCCGTGCGCGATCTCAAGAAAAAGCGCGGCGTTTCTATTCCTCAAACGATCTTGACGACCGATGTGGGATCGGTGGTGAACGATCCGGAGATCGATCTCGTCGTGGAATTGATCGGTGGCACGACTCTGGCCCGAACTCTGACTCTGGATGCCCTGAAACAAGGAAAGCCTGTTGTCACGGCCAATAAAGCGCTGCTGTCGGCTCATGGCGAAGAGTTGTTTGCTGCTGCCGAACAATTCGGCGCGAATCTTTATTACGAAGCCAGCGTTGCCGGCGGCATCCCGATCATTAAGGTGCTGCGAGAAGGCTTGATCGGAAACCGGATTACTCGCATCTACGGCATCGTAAACGGCACCTGTAATTACATCCTGACGCGGATGAAACTGGAGGGTGCTGATTTTGCGGACGTGCTGGCCGATGCTCAACGCCTCGGTTACGCGGAAGCCGAACCATCACTGGATGTCGATGGTTACGATGCCGCCCACAAAACCGGCATCCTCGCCTCACTCGCCCACGGATTTTGGGTAAATCCGCGCGATATCTACGTCGAGGGGATTCGAAATATCACGAAGCTGGACATCCGATTTGCAACGCAACTCGGTTATACGATTCGGCTGCTTGGTATCGTGAAGAAAATTGCTCCCGCGAAAGGCTCCCCGAAAGGCGAATCGCAAATCCAGGTTTCAGTCTATCCGACCCTGGTGCCTGATAGCCATGTTCTCGCGAGTGTAAACGACGTTTTCAACGCCATCTACGTGCGCGGCGACGTTGTCGGCGACACTCTATACTACGGTCGGGGTGCCGGTCAGGATGCCACCGCGAGCGCCGTATTAAGCGATCTCGCGGATGCGGCACTGGACCTTAAGTGCGGCAAAAGCCGCGTCCCCCCATTCGTTCCTCATGAGCGCAAAGGGGCCGTATTGAAGATGGATGATATTATTTGCCGCTATTATCTTCGATTAACAGTGGTTGACAAGCCGGGCACTCTCGCCAAAATCGCCGCCATTTTAGGCGAAGCGAGCATTGGAATTTCCTCGGTGATTCAACCGGAGGGACACGAAGGGAAGAGTGTTCCGTTGATCCTGATGATACATGACGCGAAAAACTCCGCCATGCGCGGTGCTCTTGCGAAAATTGGCCGCCTTGGTGTGATTAAGGCGCCGCCATTAATGATTCGAGTCGAAAACTTTGATTGATGCAAAACGAAATGGTTCAAACAAAACCGGGCACGTTGGTGCAGCCGCAATTCCAGGGCTGGCGCGGCGTCATTCATCATTACTCAAAGTACCTGCCAGTCAGTGCTTCTACGCCGATTATTTCGTTAAGCGAAGGAAACACGCCTTTGATTGAAGTCCCGAACCTGGTCGATGCGATCGGAGGGGAATTTCGCCTCTGGATCAAGTACGAGGCCATGAACCCGACCTGTTCCTTCAAGGATCGCGGCATGACCATGGCTATTTCCAAGGCCAAGGAACGTGGTGCTCAAATTGTTATCTGCGCAAGCACCGGGAACACCTCCGCCTCAGCGGCAGCTTATGCGGCGAGGGCGAAAATGAAGTGCGTCGTTCTATTGCCGAACGGAAAAATCGCGCTCGGCAAGCTGGCTCAGGCCCTGATGTACGGGGCAATGACCATAGCGATCGAAGGCAACTTCGACGAGGCATTGCGCATCGTGCGCGAGT
>JAQGOX010000024.1 GCA_028293365.1 Verrucomicrobiales bacterium
GCTGCGCGCGCGAATTTGCCAGCGAATTTGCCGAGCAACCCGACCTATCGAAAGGTCAATCCTGCTGATGCGCCGATCATGATCCTCGCGCTCACCTCTGAGATTTATGATCGGGGACAGATGTACGACGCCGCTTCCACCATCATGCAGCAACGGCTTTTGCAAATCGAAGGGGTCGGACAGGTCATGGTCGGAGGGAGCTCGCTTCCAGCCGTGCGTGTGGACATCAATCCCACCCAACTAAACAGCTTCGGGCTGGGCCTCGAAGACGTTCGGCAGATGTTAAGCCGTCAGAATGCGAATATGCCGAAAGGGCAGCTCGCGGACGAGAACGCCACGACCGATATCGCGGCAAACGATCAACTCTTCAAAGCGGCGGAATACAAACCACTGATCGTGACTTACCGCAACGGCGCCGCAGTCCGATTGTCGGATATCGCCGACGTGCAGGATTCAGTCGAGAATATTCGTGCCGCTGGATTTGTAAATGGCAAGCCAAGCATCTCGCTCATACTCTTCCGCCAGCCGGGCGCAAATATTATCGAGACAGTCAACCGGATTCGGGAAGCGCTTCCTTCGCTCAAGGCGTCCATCCCGGAAGCGATCGATCTGATGACCGTGCTTGATCGCACCACCACAATCCGGGCCTCAGTACACGAAGTGGAACGGACTCTCGTAATCGCCGTCATTCTGGTGATTCTGGTCGTGTTTCTCTTTCTCCGAAACGGTCGGGCAACACTCATTCCCAGCGTGGTTGTTCCGGTTTCGTTGATCGGCACGTTCGGCGTCATGTATCTGTTCGGATACAGCCTGGACAATCTTTCATTGATGGCACTAACCATCTCGACCGGCTTCGTGGTGGATGATGCGATTGTGGTCATTGAGAATGTCTCACGGTATCTAGAGAAGGGCTTGTCGCCGGTCGAAGCAGCGCTCCAGGGCGCAAAAGAGGTGGGATTTACCGTCCTCTCAATCAGCATTTCCCTCGTGGCAGTGTTCATTCCAATTCTGCTGATGGGCGGTATTGTGGGACGCTTGTTTCGCGAATTTGCGGTTGTGCTTTCAACCGCCATTCTTGTCTCGCTTGTTGTTTCTCTGACGACAACGCCGATGATGTGTTCACTCCTGTTGCGACATCAAAACCCCGAAGAACACGGGAGACTCTATCGAGCGAGCGACAAATTGTTTGCGTGGATTCTGGGAGTGTATGAACGAAGCTTGACGTTGGTATTGCGGCACCCGCTGATCACACTCATCATCCTGCTCGTCACAATCGGCTTGAACGTTTTTCTCTTCGTGGCTGTGCCGAAAGGATTTTTCCCGCAACAGGATAATGGCACCATTTTCGGCGGTATCCAGGGAGCGCAGGATGCTTCGTTCGGCGCGATGCAAACCGCCGCCAACCGATTTGTGAACCTGATTAAAACGGATCCCGCGGTCGCAAATGTCACGGCATTCACAGGTGGAAATGGCGCAGCCAACAGCGGGTTTATTTATATGGCCCTGAAACCGCTCGAAGAACGCAAAACGAATGCCAGCCAGATCATTAGCCGCCTTCGTCCGAAATTGGGATCGGTGCCAGGCGCAAGCGTTTTCATCCAGGCCGGCCAGGATTTGCGAATCGGGGGACGACAAAGCAGCTCTCAGTATCAATACACAATCCAGAGCGACACATTGGAGGATCTAGTGACCTGGGGCCCGATTTTGCTCCAGCAAATGAGAAAATTGCCCGGTTTCACCGATGTTAACAGCGATCAGCAGAACAACGGCCTTCAAACTTCGCTTGTATTTGACCGTGCCACGGCCGCGCGCCTCGGAATTTCGCTCCAATCCATCGATAACACACTCTATGATGCGTTCGGACAACGGCAAGTTTCGACGATGTTCTCTTCGCTGAATCAGTACCACGTTGTCATGGAAGTGGATCCGAAGCTATCGCAGGGACCGGAAGGTTTGAACCAAATCTATCTGCATGCGACCAACAGCGCTGGCGTCGTGCCCTTGAGCGCCATTGCGCGTTATGAACGAACCACGGCGCCGATCACCGTCAGCCACCAGGGGCAATTCCCGGCGGTGACGCTCTCATTTAATCTCGCCCCGGGTGTGGCTCTCAGCGATGCCGTGAAAACCATCCAGCAAATGGAGCAAACCATTGGAATGCCTGGCAGAATTCGCGGAAACTTTTCCGGAACCCTTGAAGCATTTCAACAATCCCTGGCAAACACCCCATTCCTGATCCTCACCGCGCTGGCTGCGGTTTATATTGTGCTCGGTGTTCTTTACGAGAGTTACATTCATCCGATCACCATTCTCTCAACACTTCCCTCCGCCGGTGTCGGCGCTGTACTGGCGTTGATGTTTTTCAAAACAGATTTAAGCGTGATCGCCATTATCGGCATCCTATTGCTCATCGGAATCGTGAAGAAAAACGCCATCTTGATGATCGATTTCGCACTCGCAGCCGAGCGCACCGAAGGCAAAAGTTCAAGGGACGCTATTTTTCAAGCCTGCCTCTTGCGTTTTCGTCCTATTCTAATGACAACCATGGCCGCGATGTTTGGAGCTCTCCCTCTGGTACTAAGCAACGGGACCGGTTCAGAACTCCGCCGCCCGCTTGGCATCACGATTGTGGGTGGTTTGGTCATGAGCCAGATTCTTACCCTTTATACCACACCGGTGGTTTATCTTTATCTGGATCGTTTACGCCTCTGGTGGGCCGGTCCTGTCAACCGATCGGAACACACTGCCCCCCAATCGCAACCAGCCCTGGCTTCATAAATGTTTCTTATTATTTCGATGAAATCCCTCTCCATTCGAAATTACACGGTCCCTCGGCCCAGGGCTCGCGCTCTCGGATTGGTTACTTTTACGCTGCTCACCGGATGCAACTTTGCCCCAAAGTATTCGCCTCCCTCGGTCGAAGCTCCCCGGGCATTCAGGGAATTGACCACGAATAACTTTCCCCAGGTCGATGGCTGGAAAACCGCCGAGCCGAAAGATAACGCGTTGCGTGGCAAATGGTGGGAGGTATTCAACGACTC
>JAQGOX010000807.1 GCA_028293365.1 Verrucomicrobiales bacterium
ACGGTCAGATTGGTCAAACGCTTCAGGAAAAGCTTCCTTGTATCCCATGCATGAAGCAAACCTGCTCGTGGAGTGAGCCTATGGCTTGTCTTACTGGCATATCGCCGGAACGAGTTGCCCTCGAAATTCGCTCACGTCTCGGGAATTCCTGATATTTCCCGTCGAACGTTCGTCTTTAAAGGATGAATAACCTTTAAATCGCAGCCGTCGATATCCGCGAACGGAAGACGGCTCGATTATTCGCAGGAAACGATTGGTTTTGCCGCTTGCCTGCCTATCGATCTAACCTAAACTGTGCGAATGAGAATCCTGTTAGCCATCATTGCGTTGGTTTCAGTCGCTACGGCGCAAGCACAAATAAATGTGGAGATCGTTCTTGATCAGGAGACCTATCTCGCCAACGAGCCGTTGATCGCAAAAGTGCGAATCTCAAACGCATCGGGACAGACAATTCCAATGGGGAAGGGTCCAGATTGGCTAACATTTGGTTTTGAGGGCCGCGATAATTTGATCGTAACGCAGAAGGGTCCCGTGCCAGTGGATGGCGAATTCAAATCCGAGTCATCGACCACTGTCATTAAACCAGTCAATCTGGAACCTTATTTCAACCTGAGCCAGGCGGGTCGCTACAGTGTAACTGCAACGGTGAACATTCCGGCCTGGGGACAATCTTTCACCAGTCGTCCGAAAAACTTTAATATCACCAAGGGAACGAGACTTTGGGAAACCAACTTTGGGGTACCCACAACCCAAACCAATGCAGTGCCTGAAATACGAAAATACGTTCTGCAACAGGGAAACCATATTCACGATATACGGCTTTATCTTCGACTCATGGACGCTGGCGGAGGTCTCACCTTTAAAGTCCTGACGCTTGGCCAGATGTTATCGTTCAGCCGTCCGGAGCCTCAGCTCGACAAAGAGAGCAACCTTCATGTGCTTTTCCAAACTTCCGCGCGTGGCTTTACCTACCTGGTAGTTACCCCGGACGGGGATTTTAAAATTCGCAGAATCTACGATTATACCGATTCGAGGCCCATCTTGCGCGCGGATGAAACCGGAAATATCGGCGTCAGCGGAGGAATTCGACGGGTAACCGCCACCGATCTTCCCAAGCCGCCGCAGTTTGACGACTTCCCAAAGAATGAGAAATCCGCCACGCCATAAGCGGCTCGCAACCGGTCTGTCGCTCGCCGTTTTATTGGCCTGCGCGCAACTCTGGGCGGTCGATTCGGTTGTCTTGCATCTCAAAAATGGCGATCGGCTCACGGGAACGGTCGCGGCTGAGAATTCGACAAACCTTATCTTTAATGCGGGCCTGCTCGGAAAAATCACGATTCCGATTTCGGAAGTCTCCAAACGTGAAATAGTTCCAGCCTCTGGCGTTGAGAGTCTCCCAAAACCGCAGTCGAACCAGGCGAAGCCGAGCGTAACAAACTCTCCAGCCACGACTCTTGCCACGGCGATTCCAGCAAATGTGAGCCAGATCCCTGTGAAACCGGCCGCGCCGGCTAAGCCCAAACGTCCCAAAGAATGGAACACGGAGCTGCAATTGGGCATGAACCTCCGCTACAGCACTGCCGACGCGCGCGAATATCTCGCCGCTATGAAGACAACCTACGCCCATGAAAAGGTTCGGCAGACGTTCGATTATAATTTCACTTACGGCAAAACCGAGCAGATTATTTCGGCGAATCGCATGACTGGCAGTTCGAAAACCGATCTCGACCTTTCGAAGCGGATTTATCTCTATAATCTTGGTGGTGCCGGCTATGACGAAGTGCAACAGATCGATTTACAGTACGAAATTGGCCCCGGCTTCGGCGTGAACTTAATAACGCGGACCAACTTTGTCTGGAAGAGTGAGCTTGGTTTCAGTTACCAGGATAAGTTTCAATCAGACCAAACGGAACATATCACCTATTCGGCTCGTCTTGGTGAACTGGTAAACGTTACTCTTTGGAATAAAATCGTCGCGGATGCGAAAGTTGAATATTTTTCAAATTTGCAAAGTCCGGGTGACTATCGACTTCGAATTGAGGGAGTCCTGCGCTATCCGATTTTCAAGAATCTCTCAGTTAATATCAATGTGATCGATCTGTATGACACATTGCCCGCTCCCGGGGTTGACAAAAACGATCTCCAGATTCGTTCGGCGCTTGGTCTTAAATTCTAACGGTCTGGTGAGCTCCCGTTAACATTGGACTATTGTGTAACCGCATCACCTTGACTACGGCGGTCGCAAGGTCCGTAACAGTGGAATCGTAATGTCCCGAACCATTCAAGGACGACTTTAACATGAGCGATCTGCAACCGGCCAGATGAGCCGCCTGAGCGTCCTGCCACTTATCGCTAATCATAAAACAGTGATCGAGACTTAACTTGTATTTGAACGCCGCCTCCAAAAGCAAACCTGCCTTCGGCTTCCGGCAGGGACAATCGTCCATTTCATCGTGCGGACACACGAGAATATCATCCAGCGGAAGAATCTCGCGCAAACGCGCATGCATCATGTCCAGCTCACGGCGCGACTGATATCCACGGGACAACCCCGGCTGATTCGTTGTTGCCAGTAAAAGAAATCCAGCCGCCTTGAGGGAATGCAATGGCTCAAGGGCCGCCGGGTTGATTGTAAAATCATCCAATGTCCGGGGTGTCACCTGGACCTGTCGATCCGTTTGGGCAAGATTCAAAATTCCATCACGTTCGAAAAATACGGCCGCTCTCATGCCATCCATTTAGCATAAAGGAGGCCGAAATTCGATAAGCCCACAAATCGCAGGTTTTTGCCTTGAACGGCGCTTTACTTCTCTCAATTTTGCGAGGAAAGAACTAGAAAAGATCCTGGGCGTTATGGAGACGTTTCTCCATATCTTTCACGATTGGCAAAGCACGGGCGAGCGCATTACTCTCGGTCTGTCCCGGAAATGATTCCATTTCGACTCGTAACGCGGCGATGACATCACCGTTTCGATCGTGCAGAGGCATGGTGAGAAGCACGTTTTTGCGTTCGGTTCGCCCGTAAAATGGCGAATCTTTTTCAATAACCTGTTGCTCGACTATACCCCCAGGGTGACCAACCTCACGCTCCTCTGTGCTGGCGATGATTTTAATGTCAGGCTTGTTGGCATAAACCCGCATCGCTCGAACCCGGGGGTATTCCCGCTTCATCTCACGAATGAGAACCTTCGCCAGCGACTCATGCGGAGTGTAAACAATTTTCGTATCCGTGAAATAACTCACCGAATCGGATTTCGTCCAAAAGGCGAATTTCCCGGCGGCAAACGAATTGTCGGTCAAAGCGGGAATAATCTCTCGTTCGTCCAGCAAACAACGAATCTTGTTTCCGATGCATTCGATTTGCAATTGGTGCCAGACATTTTTTGAAATCGGCACTTCAGGCCCGATTGGGGCACTGCGCTCTCCGTTTACTACTTTGAAAAACCGAAAAGTGTTCCCGAGACTGCTGGCGCGAACATAATAGTAATTCTTCTCGTCCTGAAGCCGAAATGCGATTCCGGCCATCTGTTCAACGGCCCCCGCAACAGTTTTGAATCGCGTCGTTAACGTGAAGTCACCAAATGTTTCGTCCTCAAAAACCAGCAACGGGTAATGTTCATCCGTGGGATCGCGCGATAGTTGCGCCAGGACCGGACGGCTTACTCCGCTTGCGTTTGTGTTGAAGCTGGGCATGAGCGACGGCACGTCGGCCATGATAATTTTCCATTCTCCCTCTTTTCCGGTGCCGGACATAGTGGAGCGAAAACCTTTTGGCATTTGATTCAAATTGGTTTCACTGAATCCAATGAATCTTTCTGCGCCGGATGCGCTAAAACCGCCACAGGTACAAATCAAAAACAATATGAGCAAACGAAACATCAGGCAGTGAGAATAATACAACAAACCAACGCGACAAGCATTTGTCACAGGACGACAATTCAACCGCGAAAGGACACTTCGCCAGGAACGGGAGAAAAGCAAGAAAGGGTTTTCTGATTTTATTCAGAAAACCCTCAAACCGTTTAATTCGATTTATTTATCGCGGTCGAAACAAATAACCGACTTGGATCAAGCGCGTTCCATGTATTTGCCGGTACGAGTATCAATCTTTATTTTTTCGCCTGTTTTAATAAAAAGTGGAACCTGCACGGTAATTCCAGTCTCCATCGTTACTGCTTTCTGCACGTTGTTCGCGGAGTCCCCCCGAATTCCTTCGGGAGCATCGCTTACGATTAAAATAACGCTCGAAGGCAATTCAACCTGGACCGCTTTATCTTGAACGAACGTCATCGTGACGAGCGCATTCTCAACGAGGTAATTTTTGGCGTCGCCGACGATTTCTGGCGAGATCGTCACGGTTTCGTAGTTCTCTGGATCCGAAAAAACGTAGTCCTCTCCGTCCTTATAGCTAAATTCCATCTTGCGGGTCATCATCGGAACGACGTCTATGCGCTCTGTGGAGCTGAACCGAATGTCGGAAGATTTCCCCGTGCGGATGCTCCGAATGCTCATTTGGACGAAGGCGCGCAGGTTTCCCGGGGTACGATGTTGGGTTTCAAGCACGACGGCGACTTCGCCGTTATAAACAATCGCCATTCCTTTTCGTATATCGTTTGCAGTTGCCATAAAATCAAATTCACCGATCTCGGGTATTCGCGAGAAAAACGGAAGCGGGACGTTAACGCAGCTAATTGGCTTTGCAAGCTTTGAAATAGTGATTTTGAATGCATTGAGAGCTGGTTTCCTCTGGGAAAGTTGCTAACCTGCAGCTTTGTGCAACCTTCAATCAAGGAGACAAAAAGGGTCAGAGGGTCAAATATGAAGAGGAATTTACTCATTTGTTTATTTAGCGCGCTCGCGGCCGCCGGCTGTGCGGAACGCCGCGCGGTGATCGTACGGGAGCCCGTCCCCGTACAAGGGCAAGTCATTATTGCTCAACCGCCGCCGCCGCCAGTCGTTGAAACCATCGGTCGACCTCCCAGTCCGTCGCATGTCTGGATTTCGGGTTATCAGGAATGGAACGGCAAACGTTATGTCTGGCACAGAGGTTATTGGGCTCGCCGTCCGCACGAAAGAGCCGTTTACGTCGAAGGACACTATGAACGCCGTCACGGTGGTTGGGTTTGGGTTCCAGGGGTGTGGCGCTAACGTCGCAGGCAATTCGTGCTAGCCTACCGACAGCCGATTATTGATTACTGTTTTGATTTACTCTTGATCCTGTCGCGAGCTTCTTGCGGGGCTTTGGGGTAGCGTGTATAACCATCGAATGCACGGTCCGCAAACCGCAACAAACCAATACTTTAATACCCTTGTTCTGAGCCAGGAATGAAAAAGATTCTTGGCATTTCGGCCTATTATCATGATAGCGCGGCGGCGTTAATGGTTGAGGGTGAGATCGTGGCCGCCGCTCAAGAGGAGCGATTTACTCGAATTAAACACGATTATCATTTTCCGAAACAGGCAATTGCTTACTGTTTGCGAGAAGGAAAATTGAGTGTCGATGAGCTGGATTACATTGCATTTTACGATAAGCCGCTTCTGAAATTCGACCGTTTGATCGAAACATATCTTTCATTCGCGCCATTCGGATTACGCTCGTTTCTGACGGCAATGCCACTATGGTTGAAGCGAAAGCTTCACCTCCCCAGGGAAATAAGAAAAGCGTTGCCGACGCTTGCTCAAAAACCGCTGGTCTTTCTGAACCACCACGAATCGCACGCCGCGAGCGCATTCTTCCCTTCCCCGTTCCAGGAGGCGGCAATTTTAACTCTCGATGGCGTAGGGGAATGGGATACTACCACTATCGGATTTGGATCCGGCAATAAGATAAACCTCATCAAAAGCCTGGAATTTCCCCACTCCATCGGCTTGCTCTACAGTGCCTTCACCTACTTTACAGGTTTTCGCGTTAACTCGGGCGAATATAAATTGATGGGGCTGGCTCCATATGGCGAACCCAAATACGCGGACCTTATCCGCGACAAACTCATCGATCTGAAGGAGGACGGCTCCTTCGCCATGGACATGCGCTTTTTCCAATATTGCGAAGGATTGCGCATGACGAGTCCGGAATTTGATCGATTGTTCGGAGGCCCCGCTCGCAAGCCGGAGGATTTTCTCACCCAGCGGGAAATGGACCTGGCAGCCTCGATTCAGGCAGTTACCGAAGAAATCGTATTGCGCATGGCCAAAACCTGCAAAAACCTTACCGGCGCCAAAAATCTTTGTCTTGCTGGCGGCGTCGCCTTGAATTGCGTAGCGAATGGCAAGATTCTCCGGTCGGGCATTTTTGACGATATTTGGATTCAACCTGCGGCTGGGGACGCAGGAGGCGCGCTGGGAAGCGCTTTATTCGTTCACTACCAACTACTCGAAAGCGCTCGAAAAAGCGGTGCTGATTCACAAAAAGGTTCATTGCTGGGTCCTGCCTTTTCGGAACAGGAAATAGGCAGGTTCCTGGACGCAAATGAGATTCCTTATACGCGATTCGAATCGGAAGTTGAACTTCTTGAGTGCATTGCGCGTTGCATGTCAGAGGGCCATGTGGTCGGTTGGTTTGCAGGCCGAATGGAATTTGGACCACGCGCTCTCGGATCACGCAGCATCATAGGGGACCCACGAAATGAAACGATGCAATCCACAATGAACTTGCGAATCAAATTCCGGGAATCATTTCGCCCTTTTGCTCCCTGTGTACTGCGCGAAGATGTGAGTGAGTATTTTGAAATGAGCGGAGAGTCTCCTTACATGCTTTTAGTCGCGGACGTGCGTCGTGAAATGAGGTGTGACCTTACAACCGAGCAGATTGCCCTCCAACGGGATGCCGACCTTCGCAAGCGGGTTAACGTCAAGCGCTCCCAGATTCCAGCCGTCACTCACGTAGATATGTCCGCCCGGGTTCAGACGGTTGACGAGCCCAGACACGGGCGCTTTTACCGGCTGATGAAAGAGTTCAAGCGGCAGACGGGCTGTTCCGTGGTCATCAATACCAGTTTCAATATTCGCGGTGAACCGATAGTCTGCACGCCAGAGGATGCCTATCGATGTTTCCGCGCGACGGAGATGGATTTACTTGTTCTTGAAAACTGCGTGCTTTTTAGAACCGCGCAACCGAGCCAGAGCGACGCGGAAAAACAGAATTACGTAGCAAGCTTTCAATTAGATTAGCCATGGTCAACCCATTCAAAGAAGTTAATTGGCGTCCCAATCTTCGAGAAAGACGCAAATTCGCACTCAGTTTACTGATCGGTTGTCCGGTCGTCGCCGCACTAATGCTCACCACCAACTCCCTGCGGGGCTCGTGGAATCCGCACCCTCCATTGACACTTGCTGCGATAGGCGTGGGTGTCGGCACTTTTCTTTGGCTGTTTCCCAGGCTGGCATTGCCATTCTACTTCGTCGTATACGGGGTGACCTGTTCGATCGGAATCGTGGTAAGCAATACCTTGTTGATCGTGTTTTTTTACTCAGTAATTACACTAGCGGCTTTCGGGCTAAAATTGCTGGGACGCGTTCCCTTGCGAAAGCGTCCGGATCCCGGAGTAAAATCCTACTGGAAACCCCTTGACCCAGTTAAAGATATTACCCAATATTATCGGCAATACTGATGTCGACAGACAGCAATAAAAATCGGTTCGAAAAAGCTGGTTCACAGAAACGCGCCAGTTTGGTCTCCGAATTCGTCGGTCTGTTGAAACAAAACAAGAAATACTGGCTGATTCCGATAATTTTAATGCTTTTGGTCTTCAGTCTCTTGATCCTGCTGGGTGGAACTGCGGCAGCTCCGTTCATCTACACACTTTTCTGAGGAGGGTTCCGTAAGAATTGGAGCGGAGCCCACCTTTTACGGAGCGGTCACGGCAAAGAATCGATAAATGCAATCGGACGCGACAATTACCGACACGTCGAGCAAGTCTCCGATTCGCTCCATCGCGTTGATAGTGTTTGTAGTGTTTATCAACCTTCTTTTATTCGAGGGCTTGAGCCAGGCCTATCTTCGTTTTGTCTCAAATATGCCGAATTACGATTTATTATTCCAAACACATCCTTTTCTCGCAGGGGTTCCAAAACCAGGCATCTCGGCAGGCCGCTCCGGGATTCGAATTTCACACAATACGTCTGGCTTCAGAGGCGCGGAAATTAAAGATCCAGAACCCCCAGGCAACATCAGGATTGTAACGATTGGAGGTTCCAGCACTTATTGCGTTTCGGTCACAGACAGTGCCACATGGCCT